>NZ_JANSHW010000523.1:0-2635 GCF_047461815.1 Synechococcus sp. R6-10 | reverse complement strand
TCATCAAAGCGCATTCCTCCCGGCACTGACCCTACGGGTACAGTGCGGGGCTCCTGCGATTTCTAGCTGAGATGGCCAGCAATTTGGTCTTGGTCAGAAAGCGGAGCTCAAATGAATTTTGTATCAGAAACTACAAAATACCCGTGTTGGCCTTTCTAGGATGAGTGAGCGTTTTTGGCCTGTCTGGGTCGAAGCGTGGGGATCACCTGCTGGGATCCCATTTGTTTCAGCCACAGTTCCCCCAGTCTTAACCGCAACCCAATCAGGAGAGAGTAATGGCATCCACGCCCCAAGAAGTGCTTCAGATGATCCAGGACAACAACGTCCAGATAGTGGATCTCAAGTTTGTGGATATCTTTGGCACCTGGCAGCATGTTTCCTTCCACACCTCGATGATCAAGGAAGAAACCTTCACCGAGGGGCTTCCCTTTGACGGATCCAGTATCCGGGGCTGGAAAGCGATCAACGAGTCGGACATGTACATGGTGCCGGATCCCAAAACGGCTTGGATCGATCCCTTTCTGGAGGTGCCCACCCTCAGCATAACTTGCAGCATTGTTGAGCCGCGCACTGGCCAGCCCTATAGCCGTTGTCCCCGCAGCCTTGCCGCCCGTGCCGTTGCCTATCTGCAATCGACGGGCATTGCCGATACGGCTTACTTCGGGCCGGAAGCGGAGTTTTTCATCTTTGAGGATGTTCGCTTCGACCAAACCCAAAACTCGGCCTACTACTTCGTGGATTCCATCGAAGGTCGCTGGAACTCGGGCCGCGAGGAGAAAGGTGGCAACCTGGGCTACAAGCCTCGCTACAAAGAGGGCTATTTCCCGGCCCCGCCCACCGATGCCCATCAAAACATCCGCACCGAGATGCTGCTGACCATGGGCAAGTTGGGGGTGCCCATCGAGAAGCATCACCACGAGGTGGCTACCGGCGGGCAAGGGGAGTTGGGCTATCGCTTTGCCGATCTGATCACGGCTGCCGACTACATGATGGTTTACAAATACGTGATCCGGAACGTGGCCCGCAAGCACGGCAAAACCGTCACCTTCATGCCCAAGCCCCTATTTAACGACAACGGCACTGGCATGCACACCCACCAGTCCCTCTGGAAGGATGGCCAGCCTTTGTTCTATAGCGAAGGCACCTATGCCAACCTGAGCGAGACAGCTCTCTACTACATCGGTGGCCTGCTCAAGCATGCCCCGGCAATCCTGGCCTTCACCAACCCCACCACCAACTCCTACAAGCGCTTGGTGCCCGGCTTCGAGGCGCCGGTGAACCTGGCTTACTCCCAGGGCAACCGTTCCGCTGCCATTCGCATTCCGGTGACCGGCAACAATCCCAAGGCCAAGCGTCTGGAGTTCCGCTGCCCGGATGCCACCTGCAACCCCTACATCGCCTTTTCGGCCATGCTGATGGCTGGCCTGGACGGGATCAAGAATAAGATCCACCCCGGCGAGCCTCTGGACAAAGATATCTACGATCTGGAGCCGGAAGAGCTGGCCAGGATCCCTTCCACGCCTGGATCCCTGCTGGATGCCCTGGAAAACCTGCAGAAGGATCATGCCTTCTTGCTAGAGGGCGGTGTCTTTACTGAGGATCTGATCCAGACCTATATCGAGTACAAGATCGACAACGAGATCAACCCCATCAATCTGCGGCCTCACCCCTACGAGTTCGCCCTTTACTTCGACGCCTAAGCGGTGTGGCCGATTCTGCAGCGGGATCCCTGATGGGATCCCGTTTTTTTCCGAGGAAATAGCACCCCTCAATTGTGGATCCCTTGAGCAACTTGGCTACTTTTGGTCAACAGCACCTCGTGCCAGCGTTGAAGCGTCCTGTGCCGTCCATCGACCTGAGGAAGCTCAACCCAGAAACCAAAAGGGGATCCCCAGCCGGGATCCCTTCTCGCTGAGCTCATGCCAGAGCATCAACAGTTACGGGCAGATCAGCTCATGCTGACACGGCTACGGTCGTAGTTGAGCCGAAAGGTGGGATGCACTTTTCCTTGGATGCGGTTCCAGAAGTTGCGCACGTTGACATGCAGGCCAATCTGCTCTGTACCGCGGAGCAGCATGGATTGCTGGCGAATCCGAATCAAGCGTTGATGGCTCATCATCAAGCGGCGAGACAGCTCATCCAAGACATGAGAACGGCCATTAGCAGCCACCGGGGCAGATGCCTCTGCCGTCTGAACGGGTTGAGCCGGCCCTTCGGCCGCCTTGAGATGATGAGCAACACCCCGATAGAGCAGGTCAAGGTTGGTGGGCAAAACCACCGGCTTGCTCAGGTGGCGGAACCGCCAGTCCAGCCCCCGGTAACGACCCCCCACTTTGCCGGGAGAAACCGCTGCAGTTGCAGAAGAGGGGGTGTAATCGACGCCACGGTAAAAGAGTGCCATGATCTTCGCCTCCAAATGAGTTGAGTTTTCATCCGTTCGCCTTCTCCCAAGAGAAGCCCCACGGTTACCAGAAGAGTTGAGGCGCGTTCCTTCGGGATCTCTCCCTACTTCCGTCCTCTGGCTGCGATGTCGCTCTACCCATGATGAGCCGCCCAGCACGCGAGAGGATGAACGATTTCTATCTACATTCTGTATTATAAGCTACGGTTTTGGGGTGTTGTCAGCAACTTTTAA
>NZ_JANSHW010000522.1:0-509 GCF_047461815.1 Synechococcus sp. R6-10 | reverse complement strand
ATCGCCACGCCCACCTCGTCTTTCTCCTCTTTGACGCCGAATCGGTAGCGCGGCTTGCCCAGAAACTCCGACGCCTTCGGCGCGTCCACCACCACATGCACCTCGTCGCCTGCGGCGACCTGCTTGGCGACCTTGCGGCAGATGGTGGACAACTCGCGTTCGAGGTTGCGCACGCCCGCCTCGCGCGTGTATTCGCGGATGATGCGCAGTAGCGCGTCGTCGGTAATCTCCAGATGCTCAGGCGTCAGCCCGTGCCGCTCCAGCACGCGCGGAATCAGGTAATCGCGCGCGATGTGCAGTTTCTCGTCCTCCGTGTAGCCCGAGAACTGGATGATCTCCATGCGGTCGCGCAGCGGCGGCGGGATGGTCTCCAGCGTGTTCGCCGTCGTGATGAACATCACATCCGACAGGTCGAACGGGACCTCCAAGTAGTGGTCAGAGAACTTGTCGTTCTGTTCAGGGTCTAACGCTTCCAGCAGGGCGGAGGTCGGGTCGCCGCGGAAGTCGTA
>NZ_JANSHW010000521.1:0-17107 GCF_047461815.1 Synechococcus sp. R6-10 | reverse complement strand
CAGGCTACCACGAGATTGGCAAGGCGCTCTGGGTGTTATGCTCAGAGCTTTGCGGGATACCGCCTTTCTGTTTGGACTCCGTCCGAGTAGCGCGGTCGCGTTAGCGTCGCGTAGCGACAACGGAGACGGACAGAATGCTATCGCTTCACCGCTGAGCAGTAATGCTCAGCAGTGTTCAGCGTAAATGTATCAGAAGCGTTTGCAGAAGGATTGTTGATGAGCTACGACGCGGTGGTGATCGGGGCCGGGCACAACGGGCTGGTGAGCGCTTGCTATTTGGCCAAGGCCGGGCAAAAAGTGCTGGTGCTGGAGCGCTATCACACCGTTGGTGGGGCTGCAATTACAGAAGAAATTCACCCGGGCTTTCGCGTGTCGGTGGCTTCCTATTCCTGTAGTTTGCTGCGCCCGGAGATCATTCGCGATCTGCGCCTGCCGGACTATGGCTTTGAGGTCTATGCCAAGCAACCTTCCTATTTCATGCCCTTCCCGGATGGGCAGCACCTCTTCCTGTATGCCGATAACCGCGCCAAGAGCAAGGCGGAAATTGCCAAGTTTTCTCGCAAAGATGCGGAAGCCTACGACCGCTGGGAGGAGTTTTGGGATCGGGTGAACGAGGTGGTGGAGCCAACCTTAATGCAGCCGCCGATTTCACTGGGGCAACTGGCGGATCGCTTTGCAGCTGCTGGCTATGAAGACGATTTCCGCCGCATTATGCTCCTCTCGACCACCGATCTTTTGGATGAATTCTTCGAGTCGGAGCAGGTCAAGGCGGCGATGGCTCCCCAATCTTTGATCGGCACCTCAGCCGGGCCGATGACTCCGGGTACGCCCTACATTTGGCTAGTCCATGCGGTAGGTCGGGCTATTGGCTCGCGTGGGGTCTGGGGCTATGTGCGCGGTGGGATGGGATCCATTACCCAAGCGATGGCCAAGGCAGCTCTGGACTTAGGGGTGGAGATCCGCACGTCTGCTCCAGTGGCGGAGATCTTGATGGAGAGTGGGCAGGCCGCTGGGGTTATCCTCGAATCGGGGGAAACCGTGCGGGCGCGGGCGGTTCTCTCCAATGCCCATCCCCAAATCACCTTTTTGCGACTCTGCTCCTCTTTGCCCCCAGACTTGCGTGACCGGCTAGAACGGCACTACCGCACCTCAGGCCCGGTGTACAAGCTCAACTTGGCCCTGGAGGAACTGCCCCGCTACACGGCGGCCCCTGCTGAAGTGCCCCCAGAAGTTGTCAGCTCTGCCACAGTGGATATTGCCCCCTCGGTGGCCTATCTGGAGCGGGCTTGGGATGACTGCAAGTACGGGATCCCTTCCCGGGATCCGTTTATCGAGATCTACAGCCAATCCCCCACCGACCCGACAATGGCTCCCCCAGGCAAGCACATCCTCTCCTGTTTCTGTCAGTTTGTGCCTTACCAACCCAAAGGGCGAGACTGGAACGATGGCCTGCGGGAAGAATTTGCCGATCGGGTAATCGACAAAATTGCCCAATTTGCCCCCAACATTAAAAACGCCGTGATCGCACGGCAGATGTTGTCGCCCGTGGATCTGGAGGCCCGCTTCGGCCTTGTGGGGGGCAGCATTTTTCACGGGGAAATGACGCCGGATCAAAGCTACAACCTACGGCCCATCTCCGGCCTGGCCGACTATCGATCCCCCATTCCCGGCCTTTACCTCTGCGGCTCAGGGGCGCACCCAGGAGGCGGAGTGACCGGGATCCCTGGCCACAACTGCGCGCAGGTGGTGCTCAGCGATCTACCCAAGCTCTGACCGACGAAAAGGCCAAGCCAGAGCGGATCCCTGCTCTGGGATCAAACGGGTTGCCTGGGTTACAGCCGCACCTGCGTGCCCTCAAAGAATCCACGAATAATGAGAATAACTCCCCCTGCATCAGGAGTACCCGTATTTCCGTCGCCAGTTGGTGGGTTCGGGCCTATAACTTGGTTGTCAGTGGGGAACTCTTGCTCAATAAAGAATTGCCCAGAGATATTCGAGCCAGAGGTGGTTGGATCGAAAACCAAATTCAAGTTGCCTCGCAGCAGAGAACCGCCAATATCTGCCCTATTAAACGGCCCGGCCAGTTGTGCCCCAGCTAAGGTGCGGAAGACAAAATCTCCCGTGGTGGGGACAATGCCCTGAAGGATAACAGGACTGAGATTAGTTCCCTCCACAGGGGATCCAGGCAACGTACCTGTGGAGCGCTCGGTGCGCAAGGAGAAGAAGTAGTCAAACGCGGTAGGGGCACCGGGACGCTCAGGGACGGGCAACTGCGGGATCGGGGTGGGGAAAGGTCGCGGCGGCGGGCTAACCTGGACGAAGTTGAGGACTGTGCTGACATTGGCCGGGTCAAACTCTGCCTGCACCCGACCGTTCAACAGGCGCCGGATGCGCACCAACTGATTGGGCAAGATATTGGGCCGCGTCGGATCCGGGGCAAACAACACCGACTGGGTGCCCACCTGGGCGGGACGATAGACGATCTCCGCCTGGTTGGGCCGGAAGTTCAGGCGAGCAAAGAGAGCCAGGGCATCTTCAGGAGTGCCATCGCCGGCCACGCCCCGCTGCCGCACCACAAAGCTGGCGGAAAAGCTTCCGGTTTGCAGAATGGCAGTGACAGGCCCTTGAGGTGGGGGAGGATTGACAAAAGAGCCTGGCGCCAGAATCTCACCACCGGGGCCAGGGCCACCATCTTCAAACAACACACCTGTGGTAGGGACAATGAGAGAAGAATCTCCCTCGAGAACGACCTGATTGCCATTCCTATTCACCAAGATTCGGCGCACGGTGAGAGTCAAGACAGTACCTTCCCTGACGGCTCTAAAGGTTGTGTTCACTCGAATGCGCTGATCATTGGGGTTTGTCGAAATTGCAACCAGCCCGGCGATATTGAATTGCGTAGATAGCCTGCCGTCGTTGGGTCCAAAGGCAGTGATATTCACCAGCGGTGTGGTTCGCCCAATTTGGATGGCCAGGGTGCTGGAGCGAAGGGTGGAGTCAATCGTCAAGTCACTGGCTGGGATCTCGTTCACAGGCAACTCGTTCACAGGCAAGATGCGGGCTTCAACATTGGCGATGCGAGCTTCACCGCTGCCTTGGAGGGGGTTGGTGCGCACAGGGATCCCGTTGTCAAACCTCGGATTGACATAGTCCAAGCGGAGGCTGGTGGTCTCCAGCACTGAGCCGGGGGTAAAGCGATACTCTTGGGCCGAGACAAAGGCAGCCGGATCTACCTGGACGGGCCCAGGCAAGGTCGGAGACTCATTAACTTCTCCGCAGCCGCCTAGCAGCAAGACTCCACACAAAACCGCCAACGAGCGACCTTTGAAGTTCATACGGCACTTCCTCACACACCTTAAATCTGGGCAAATCCACACACAAAATGGGGAGAAGGCACCCAACTCCTAACGCTACAGGTAGGCTCACCACCCCTGCTCGAAGCCATGATACACCACAGATAGAGGATGGGCCATTTCCAGAACAATTTCTTGCATTTGCTCTGCCGCTCGCTTGACAACGCTCTAGGATGCAGTAGAACTAACAGCAGGCATCCCCCTTGAAATTGTGCAGATGCATAAGACTTGAGCAAGCTCGGTGGATCCCCGCTGGACGCTGCCTAAGACGTTTGCTGTGGTGTGAGTGAGTGGAGATTTTTCGATGAGACGACGTTTTGGCTCAGCCCTTGGCCGTGGCGGCCTCTCTCTTTGGGCAACCTGTGCTTCGGTTGCGCTAATTACCGGCTGCAGTAGCGAGACCACCAGCGGGGTGCCGCCTCTACTGGCTTCTAGCGGTGCCACGCCTCCTCCTGTGGCCGTTGCCCCCACGATTGCCCCCAATCTCACGCCCATCACCTTTCGCCCAGGGCCGGACTTTGCCCCCATCACCCCGCCGCCGGTTCAACCCGACCTTCCGGATCCGCCTAGTCTGTTGCCAGATGGGGAGTTCAATCTTTTGCTGTCCGACCCGGCAAACCCTGCTGTGATTCCGCCAGTGGGATCCGCCTTTGTAACTATCACCTTGAGCGGCTTATTTGCTCCAGGAGTGATCAGGAGCGTAGAGGTTCAGTTTTTTAACATTAGTCGCGGCACGGATATTACCGGTATCTTTTTGCCGACGGCAATTGAGCAGTTTAGAAATACGCTGATAGGCAGAGGCAACAGCTACGACGACAGAATCAACGGGATCACCCTCACCAACGGCTTCACCTTTCCGGCTAGCCTGGCTGCTTACAATGCCAATGTTGCTGCGGGGGAAAGAGTTTTGGTAATCGTGGTCATCCGAGATTCATTTGGTCAGGCTCTGAGGCTGGAAGCGCGCGCCGAAGCCAACTAAGCTGGAGCTGAGTAAGGCTGTTTGGGTTTGTGCCACGAGAGAGTTGAATGGCAGGAGGATGAGGGAATGAAAACGGGAAAAGTAGCTGGGGTTTTGGCTTGCTTGTGCTTGGGCTTGCTAACAGCTTGTCAACAAACTAAAGAGAGGAATCCAATCAGCTCGCTGCCAGGGCCAATCATCCCTGTGCAAAACCCAAACACAGAACCCGGAGGAACGGGGGTAGGGCTGCCATCCACTCCTCCGATTGGATCTGTTCCCCCAGGTCAACCCAGCCCTCTTGTGCCCCCTCCTGTGTCGGCGCCGACGATCCCGCCCCTGCCCACTCCCAATCCCTCTCCCAGCATCGTTGGCCTGCCTCCGGCCCCCTTGGCTGCTCCAACCTTTACCAAGAGCTTTAGTCCCAGCACAACTTCGGTAGGTGTTCCTGTTACTTTGAGTTTTTCGATCACCAACAACTCCGGCATCCAACTGACCGGCCTCAGCTTTGCGGAAATTCTGCCGGCAGGGCTATCCGTTGCTGCCGCTCCTGGCCTCAACAATACCTGTGGGGGAACTGCAAGCGCCCCTCCAAATGGAAGCTTTATTTCTCTGACCGGCGGCCAGCTCAGTCCCAACTCAAGCTGCCTGATAAGCGTTCAGGTGGTTGCCGCAAACGTGGGTACCTACACGAACCCTGCCACAACGCTTACCAGCAACCAGGCCCCTGCCGCTCTAAGCGCACCCGTCAGCCTAACTGTGAACCCAGTTCTTCCTCCAACCTTTACCAAGGAGTTTAGCCCTAACCAAGCAACACAGGGTGGCAGTGTGGCTGTCATCTTTAGGATCACCAACAACGCTCCTGTACCTCTATCAGGGCTCAGCTTCATAGATTCTTTGCCGGGCGGGCTGCGAATTACCCTACAAAATGCTGTTACCTTGAACACTTGTGGCGGCACACTCACGGCTCCCCCCAGCACTTTTGATCCAGGTCCACCACCGGTCACGTTCAATTCGACCACGATTGCCCTTCAAGGTGGAACTCTGGCTCCGAATTTTTCCTGCGTGGTTTCTGTATCTGTGGAACAAATTACCCCCATGGTTGCGAACTACACCAACCCTCCAGTTACTCTCTTTAGCAGTGGGGCGCCGCCAGCGACTTCTGGTCCAGCTATGGTAGCTTTTACACCGTAACTTTTAAGTAGAGTTCTTACCCTTGACCCAAGTAAAAGTGAGGCAGATGGGTCAAGCTGTGAGCATTCCTATGCTGCTCAGCAGAGCTTGGGGGGAGAGGCCAACCCTGTAGGCTGCCGCAGTTTGGCAGCCTCTCAGTCTCTGCACTCAAGAGTCAAAGGGATCCAGCTTTGCGCAAAAGATTATCTGGGATATTAAGCTGTTGTGCTGTTCAAGCCGGCTGCCCAATCCAGCAGGCGATTCACTTCTTCCGGGGTTTTGGCTTCCGAGTACAGCCGCAGCAAAGGCTCGGTGCCGCTGCCGCGAATCATCACCCAACTGCCGTCGGCGAGGGTGAATTTGTGGCCATCTTTGTCGAAATGTTTGATCACCTTCTGCCCCAAAATCTCAGCCGGGGGATCCATCTGTAGCCGTTTGAATAACTCAGTTTGTTGATTTTGATCGGCGAGGTGGAGATCGCGGCGCAGGTAAACAGAGGTGAACCCTTCCCGTTCCTGCAAAGCCCGGTAGATGGTGCTGAGATCTTGGCCGGTTTCCGTAACCGCTTCGATGAGATACAGGGCCGAAAGCAGAGCATCCCGTTCGGGAATGTGGCCCAAGTAGCCGATGCCGCCCGATTCCTCTCCACCCAAGAGCACCTCTGTGCTCATCATGCGCTCGGCGATGTACTTAAAGCCCACCGGCATTTCCGTAACCGGTAGGCCATAGTGCCCCGCAACTTTAACAAACAGTTCGGAGCCGCTGATGGTTTTGACAATCTCGCCCCGCAAGCCGCGTCGCCCGGCCAGGTGGTCGATCAAGATGGGGATCAGGATCTGCGGGCTGAGGAAATGGCCTTGCCCATCGAGAGCCGCAATGCGGTCGGCATCCCCATCAAAGACCAAACCCATTTTCAAGGGGGCGGGATCCGCCGCGATGATCTGAGCAGAAGCCTGCAGGTTTTGGGGCAAGGGCTCAGGGGGAAATCCCCCAAACAAGGGATCCCGATGCGCCTGCAACTCAATGACCTTCTCCCCCAAGAGGCGCTTGAGGCCGCCAGCGCCAGAGCCAAACATGACATCCACCCAAATCTTGGCCGGGGATCCTTTGAGCTTTTCCAGATCCACAAAGCGGCTGAGCTGAGCCAGGTAGCCGGGCCAGGGATCCCAGGTGTGGATGGGGGCCTTGTGGGATCCAAGAGGTTGCAGGTGGCGCATATCCTGCTCGATGGCGGCGGTAACTTCCGGCAGCACGGAGCCACCAAATCCTCCCTTGACCTTGAGGCCGGAATAGTGGGGGGGGTTGTGGCTGGCGGTGATCACCAAAGCGCCGTGGCAGCCCCGCTCCTTGGCACCCCAGCTAAAGGCCGGCGTTGGGGCCACACAGGTGGAGAGGTAAACTGGGATCCCCAGGCGGGCCACCACCTCAGCAACGTGGGCGGCAAAGCGTTCCGAAAGAAAGCGGTTGTCGTAGCCGACCAGGATCCCTTCGCCGGGGTAGGTGCGGGCCAAGACTTGGGCGCTGGCCTGGGCGGCAAGGGCCAAGTTTTGGAAAGTAAAGGCATCGGCAATCACGGCTCGCCAGCCGTCGGTGCCAAAGCGGATCGGGGTATCGGCCATAGTGGTGTTGCGGTGGGTGCTGCCGCTTCAAGTCATAGCACGAGGCGGGAGTTGCGGGGTTCGGTCTGCTCTCAACTTCTTCACTTCTTCTCTATCTCTATTGAGATGGGATGAGATGGGATCCCTCTCGCGGGGCCCGCAGAAGCGGCTAGATTGACATACCCCCCTGCCCTCAAGGGCAGGGCTTTACGGCGTTTTTTCGGTAACCTGGAAAGCGTTCCGCTCCTTTGTGCCATGACTCAGCAACTGACTCTCGACGGACTGGGATTGGGATCGAATGGGGGATCCCGTCTGGGTCGGGTGATTGTGACCGATTTGCAGGGGGAGATGCAGCGCTCCTACCTGGAATACGCCATGAGCGTGATCGTGGGGCGGGCCTTGCCGGATGTGCGGGATGGCCTCAAGCCGGTACACCGCCGCATCCTCTACGCCATGCACGAGCTGGGCCTGACGCCGGATCGCCCCTACCGCAAATGCGCACGGGTGGTGGGGGATGTGCTGGGGAAATATCACCCCCACGGGGATCAGGCAGTTTATGACGCGCTGGTGCGCATGGTGCAAGACTTTTCCAGCCGCTATCCCCTGGTGGCGGGACACGGCAACTTCGGCTCTGTGGATGATGACCCGCCAGCGGCTATGCGCTACACGGAGTGCCGGCTGGCGGAGCTGAGCCACACAGCGCTTCTGGAGCAGGTGTCGGAAGAGATCGTCGATTTCATGCCCAATTTCGACGGATCCCAGGCGGAGCCCACCGTTCTCCCGGCCCGATTGCCCATTTTGCTGCTCAACGGCTCTGCCGGCATTGCCGTGGGCATGGCCACCAATATCCCACCCCACAACCTGGGGGAAGTGGTGGATGGCCTGTTGGCTTTGATCGACCATCCCGACCTCAGCCCTGAGGAACTGTTGCGGTGGATCCCAGGGCCGGATTTTCCCACCGGCGGCCAAATCTTAGACACCCAAGGGATCCGCGAAGCCTACCTCACCGGGCGCGGTTCCATCACCCTGCGGGGGGTAGCCCGATTTGAGGAGATCCAGCCGGGCAAAGGACGCCACCGGCGGCCTGCTCTAGTCATCAGCGAGTTTCCCTATCAGGTGAACAAAGCCGCCTGGATCGAAAAAGTGGCCGAGCTGGCCAACCAAGACCGCATCAGCGGCATCGCCGATCTGCGCGATGAGTCGGATCGCAGCGGCATTCGCGTGGTGGTGGAGCTGAAGCGAGAAGCCAACCCGCAGGCGGTTTTGCAGCAGTTGTATAAGCTCACCCCTTTGCAAAGCAACTTTGGAGCCATCCTGCTGGCTTTGGTGAACGGGGAACCGCGGCAGCTCAGCCTCAAGGACATCCTGCAACACTTCTTGCAATTTCGCGAGGCCACCCTCAACCGGATGTTCCGTGCCGAGTTGCAGCAGGTGCAGCGCAAGGCGGAAGAGGTGGCAGGAATGTTGCTGGCGTTGGCGGATCTGCAGGGGGTGATCGAGCTGCTGCGGCAAGCGCCCGATGGCACCACGGCCAAAGCCCAATTGCAAACTCGCCTGGGCTGTACCCCCCAGCAGGCAGAGACGATTTTGGCCATGCCTCTGCGTCGCCTGACGGGATTGGAGCGGGAACGGCTGCATCAGGAACACGCCCAGTTGCAGGCCCGCATCGAAGAACTGCAGGGGCTCCTCAGCGACCGCCGCAAGCTCTTGAACTACCTGAAAAAAGAGCTGCGACACCTGAAAAAGACCTTCGGGGATCCCCGGCGCACCCAGATCCTCTCGGCCTCGGAGCTGGAAGCGGAAGTGGCCCAAATCCCCAGCGGCGAAGAGACGGAAGAGACCCACTTCTTGCTGCAATTCACCCGCAAGGGCTATGTGCGCCGCCTGCCTCTGCCTAGCCGTCGCTCCCGCAGCAACCCGGCGCAACGGGAACTGGGGGAAGATGTGCTGGTCGGCCTGGAATGCGTCACGCTGGAGCAGGAAATCTTGGTGCTCACCGCCGGCGGCAAGGCTTTTACCGTGCCCATCGCAGGGATCCCCCTCAGCACTGGGTCCTCACGGGGGGTGCCTCTGGTTACCCTTCTCCCCAACCCCGAGCCGATGGTTGCCACCTTCACGTTGGCTCCGGATCCGGGCAAGGCAAGTTTGGTGGTGCTCAGCCGGCAGGGGCGGATCAAGCGGCTGGCCCTGGCAGAGTTGATGGGCCTTACCCAACGGGGATCCACCGTCCTCAAGCTAAAAGAGGGAGATGAGCTGGGCTGGGCAGCCCTTTGGGATCCCGGCTGCCAAGGCTACAGCGTTGCTCTGGCGACTTCAGGAGGACGGGTGCTGCGGCTGGATGTCCAACAGATTCCCCTGATGGGTCGAGCGGCTATGGGATCGCCGGCCCTGCGCCTGGGGCGCACCGAACAGATTGCAGGTATGGCGCTGGTGCCCTCCCAAGGGATCCTGGTTCTGGCCAGCCGGTCGGGCTATCTGAAGCGCTTGTCTCTGGAGGAGATCCCCATCTTGGAGCGGAGTCCGGTGGGCGCGCCGGCCTTTCACTTCTCCGACCGAGGGGATGTGCTGGTGGGCTTGGTGGGTCTCCCCCCCGAGCTGGAGAGGCCTTCCCATCTGCAACTGGATGTGATCACAGAGTCTGAACAGGTGTACTCCTTCTCTCCTGCCGAGATCCCGCTGCAAAGCCGCTCCGGGGGCGGATCCCTCCTGGTCAAAGGGGAGCGGGTCAGGGAGTTGCGCCTGTTCTGGCCGCAGTGGCTGCCGGAAGGCGATGTGGGATAGCTCTTGGGGGAGCAGAAGATCCCTAGGACGAAGAGCCTTCCCCAGGCGAGGCCGAATCGGTCGGCGGGGAGCCGGGATCCGTCTCCGGCACTTCGGGATGGCGAACGGGCTTGGGTAGGGTGCCACCTGCCTTGAGAACCAAACAGCGCACGGTTTGGTGCAGCTCCTCCAGCAAGATGCTGATGGCAGAGCGGAAGTCCCGGTGGTCATCTCGCATTTGCTCCAGCATGGCGCGGATGACTTCCTGACAATCCTTCAGGATGTGCTGCTGCTGGGCAACAATCTGCACCAGTTCGCTTTGTTCCTTGAGCAGCTCCCGCAGACAAGAGCGCAGCTCTTCCACATGGCTCTGCCAAAGGGCCTGTCCTTCCCGCAGCTCCATCACGCTGGTGCGCAAATCGGCGGTCGAGTCTCTTAGGGCTTCGCTGTGGCGGCGCTCGGCTTCCAGTTGCTTTTGCTGCTCCTGCTGCTGTTGGCGCAACTCAGAATTGGCCCGCAAGTTGGCTTCCGCTGCCCTGAGCAATTGAGCCAATCGAACCTCAGTAACAACCCAACGCTCTTCCGGGGAGAGAGATCGACCTCGGCCAACTCGCCTGCAGAAGTACTTCACAGTCGCTGCACCCTATACACAACTCTCTACTTTAAATCAAAGCACCATAGGACTTCAGCCCAAGCAGAGACCTGTCTATCGGGCTTTGTCCCGGCTGTTTTCTGGGTTTACCCAATGTAGCCATGATAGCGGATGCCGAATCCAGAAGTTCGGAAGGCGAGGCTGCCCCTCTCCAGGGATTCCAGTCGTTCTTCTAGGATGGTGGAGAGTTTGGATAAAAGAAACCATGCCTTCACTTGCAAATCAGGTGGTGCTGATTACCGGCGCCTCTGCTGGAATTGGGGAAGCCGTCGCTCTGGAGGCGGCCAAACGCGGGGCTCGCTTGGTGCTGGCGGCCCGCCGGGAAGGGCTGCTGCGAAACGTCAAAGACTTGGTGGAGAGTCGGGGAGCGGAGGCGCTGGTGGTGCCCACCGACATGGCCGATACGGCCCAGGTGGAGGCACTGGCCCAAAAGGCTCTGGATCATTTTGGCCGGGTGGATATCCTGGTGAACAACGCCGGCTATGGCCAGATGGGGCCGGTGGAAGAGGTGGATGTGGCGGCCATGCGGCGCCAGTTTGAGGTGAATGTATTTGGCTTGCACGCCCTCACCCGTGCCCTCTTGCCCCAAATGCGGGAACGGGGCAGTGGCCGCATCCTCAACCTCAGCTCGGTGGCCGGCCAGCTGTCCATGCCTTTCAGCGGCGTTTACAGCGCCACCAAGTTTGCTGTCGAAGCCCTCAGCGACGCCCTGCGGGTGGAAGTGGCCCCCTTCGGCATCAAGGTTATCTTGATCGAGCCGGGGCCGGTGGCCACCGAGTTTGGCCGCGTGGCGGAAGAAACCTTTGCTGCCGTTGTCAACCCCAACGGCCCCTACAAGGCGATCTTGGACAAGACCGCCGATCTGGCCAGCTCGTTCAGCAAAATGGCCTGGCCGGTGGAGAAGGTGGTGGAGCCGATCCTGAGGGCGATGACCGATCCTCACCCTTCCGACCGCTACACCGCTTTCACGGGGGGTAAGGTGGCGTTGGGGCTGATGCGGCTCATGCCCGCTGCTCTGGCTGACTCCATGTGGCGGCGCGTCTATGGGCTGGATGGTCTGGGATCCCCCGGCTCGGCCTAACTGCAGGCTGGTGGCGGGCATCGGATGGGGCAGGGATCCCTACAAGATCTCAAGCCCATTGAGTTCTCCTTGGTGCGGGGGTAGGGTTGTGCCTTCCAGGAGGGACAGGTTAAGTTTGTTAAAGGACTTTTAATAACCGAGCGTTCTCTTCCCTATGAACAAGCCTCTATCTCCCCAGCGCTGGCTGATCGCCCTCCTGCTGGGCTTTTGTCTCTGGCAGGGATCCGGCCTGGTGCTGCAGCCTGCACCCGCCCATGCAGCTTTGGCCTCGGCCCTCACCTACGATCGCTTTTTGCGCTACGTCGAGGAGGGGCGGGTTACGGATGTGCGCCTCACGGACAACAATCTGGTAGCTGAAGTTACGGCTGTGGATCCCCAGACCCAGCATTCCACCCGCTACCGGGTGAACTTGTTGCCCAACACTGTGCCGCAACTGGTGGATCGCCTCACCGAGCAGGGGATCGAAGTGGCAGTGGTGCCCACCCGCAATGGCAGCGCCTTCTGGGCGCTTCTGGGCAACCTGGTGATCCCGCTGTTGTTGTTGGGGGGGTTGTTCTTTTTCCTGCGGCGTGCCGGTGGCGGAGCGGGCGGCCCTGGGCAGGCAATGAACTTCGGCAAATCGCGGGCCCGCTTTCAGATGGAAGCCAAAACCGGCGTTAAGTTCGACGATGTGGCCGGGATTGAAGAAGCCAAAGAAGAATTGCAAGAGGTGGTTACCTTCTTGAAGAAGCCGGAGCGCTTCACCGCTGTTGGGGCCAAGATCCCCAAAGGCGTGTTGTTGGTGGGGCCGCCGGGGACGGGCAAAACCCTTCTGGCCAAGGCCATTGCCGGCGAGGCAGGAGTGCCTTTCTTTAGCCTGTCCGGCTCTGAGTTTGTGGAAATGTTTGTCGGGGTGGGTGCCTCTCGCGTACGGGATCTCTTCAAGAAGGCCAAGGAGAATGCGCCTTGCATCGTCTTCATCGACGAGATCGACGCGGTGGGCCGGCAGCGGGGGGCTGGCATCGGCGGTGGCAACGACGAACGCGAGCAAACCCTGAACCAGTTGCTCACGGAGATGGACGGCTTTGAGGGCAACACCGGCATTATCGTGATTGCCGCCACCAACCGCCCTGATGTGTTGGATGCCGCTCTCTTGCGTCCGGGGCGCTTCGACCGCCAGATTACGGTGGATCGGCCTAGCTTTAAGGGGCGCTACGAGATCTTGCGGGTGCATGCCCGCAACAAGAAGCTGGCGGAAGAGGTCAGCCTAGAGGCGATTGCCCGCCGTACCCCTGGCTTTGCCGGCGCGGATCTGGCCAACCTGCTCAATGAAGCGGCCATTTTGGCGGCCCGCCGTCAGCGCATGGCCATCACCAACCAAGACATTGACGATGCCATCGACCGCATCACCATCGGCCTGACCAAGCCCCCGCTGTTGGACGGCAAGAGCAAGCGCCTGATCGCCTACCACGAGTGTGGCCATGCCCTGTTGATGACACTTTTGCCCCACGCGGATCCCTTGAACAAGGTGACCATCATCCCCCGTTCCGGCGGCGCAGGTGGCTTTGCCCAGCAACTGCCCAACGAGGAGCAGATCGACTCCGGCATGTACAGCCGCGCTTGGCTGCTGGATCGGGTGGTGGTGGGCTTTGGCGGTCGGGCGGCCGAAGAGATCGTCTTCGGCTACTCCGAAGTGACCACCGGAGCCAGCAACGACCTGCAGCAGAACACGAATCTGGTGCGGCAGATGGTGACCCGCTTTGGCATGTCTGAGCTGGGGCCCTTGATGCTGGATCCCCCCAACAACGAGGTATTCTTGGGCGGCGGCTGGATGAACCGCGTCGAGTACTCGGAGGATGTGGCCGCCAAGATCGACCGCCAGGTGCGGCAGATCCTGGAGAGCTGTTACCAGAAAGCCAAGCAGATTTTGCTGGAGCACCGCCCTCTGCTGGATCGATTGGCCGATACCTTGGTGGAACGGGAAACCCTGGATGGCGACGAATTCCGGGCGATTGTCTCGGAGTATGTGCCCATCCCGGAGAAGGTCGGCCTGCCCAGTCCACTTGCGGAAGCGGGACGGAGTCCAAAGCTGGTCTAAGGGATCCCATCTCCATTGCCAGATAGACAACTGGGGGGGTTGTTGGGGCTGGATCCCGGCAGCTGCCCCCTTTTCCTCGCGAGTTTTGGGTTGCGTTGGGCTGTCGCATGCTCTCTTCGCTCTCTGCTTTGCCGGTTCACCTTTATCGCTGCCTGAGCTGCGGTCGGGAAGGGCTGACCCAAGCACCAGGGCGGGAACAGGGATCCGTGGCGGATCGGGTTTATTGTCCCAGTTGTGGCCAAATTTACCCCATCACCGCTTCTGGGGCCGTGGATTTTATCGGCAGCTCATCGGACTTGCATCTCACGCCAGCCCAAGCCATTGCCCATCTGCCTGGGTTTGCCTGGGGCTACGATCGCCTCTGGCGGCCCTGGGCCCTGTCGCTGCTGACGGGAGAGAGCTTTGGCAGCGAGCGGGAGAGTCAACTGCTGGCCGAGTTGGTAGGGGAGGGGGATCCCATCTTGGATTTGGGCACTGCCGGGGGGTACTGGAGCCGCTTGCTCTTGGCCAAGGATCCACAACGGACGGTGATCGGCCTGGACAATGCGGCAGGGGTATTGGCGGAAGCCGCTCAACAAGCGCAGCCCCACTGGCAGCACTACAGCCTGATGCGGGCTCGGGCTGAACAGCTTCCCCTCGCCTCTGGAACTTTTGGGGCGGTGATCAGCGGGGCCACCTTGAACGAATTGCCTTTGGATCCCTGTTTGCGGGAAATTGCCCGCGTCTTGAAACCGGGAGGGGCCTTTGTCTCGATGCACAGCCAGCAGGTACAGGGATGGGGGCAGATGGTGCAGCAATGGCTGGAAGCCACCGGCCTTCATTTTTTCTCGGAAACCCAGTTGCGCGAGCACCTTCAACAGGTGGGGCTGCAGTTGGAGCGTTATCTCAGCTTGGGTTGGGTGGCCTTTGTGCGGGCAGTGCGCCTCTGATCTGGGCTGGGTTGAGGTGGCCATTCATTGAGTCCAGAGCGGAGCCATCACCCAAATCCAAGTCGCGTCGATCCCCAGCCCTCCTCTTCCACCGGGAGAGGGCCTGGGAGTGAGGGCGAGAGCGCAGGCTAGGGGATCCACTCCAGCCCAACGCCAAAGCTAAACTCCCGATCCAGGGTCGAGTTGCGCAGGCTATAGCGAGCAGAAAGACGAAAGGAAGGGCTAATGGCGTAGGCAGCAGTGAGCTCCGCCAGGGTGGCCTGTCCTTCTTCCGGCTCCTGGGGGGCAACCCAACTGTAGCTGCCGGTCAAATCTACACCTCCCGGAGCCAAGGCCAAAACAGCAAAAGCCCCATAGCTAACTCCACTGAGGCTGCGGTTCTTTTGTTCCAAAGCTCGATACCCCAGTTGTGGCGCCAGATTAAAACGGGATCCCATGGGGGCCAGAAAGTAACGCATTTCCGACCCGTACTGGCGCACTTCGGGATGTTCGGAAGATTGGCGATAGTCACCGCTGAGGGTGAGGCGATCTCCCAGGCGCAAATCCTGCAGGCTGATTCGCCAGTGAGAAGAGGACTCGAAACCGGCCTGCAAGCGGGTGGGCAAGACAGGGGTGTTGCGGATTTCTTCCAGGAGATGGGGCGGGTTTTGCAGCCAGCGGCGCAACACGGGGCTGTCTTCTAAAATTCGGTCATCCAAGCCCAAATCCAAAGCGGCTGAGAGCGTGGCTGGCGCCGGATCCTGAATGCTGGCTTGCGTGGAATTGGCCCAAACCGGCCACCCAGGCACCAGTCCAGCCCAGAGGAGCAGCATACCCAGGAGAAGCCCTTTGCCAGACTGTCTCACCGCCTGCAACCCCATGCATCGCGTCCCTACTGTAGCCGCTTTCCGAGGGATTCTCCACGCAGACGGGCAAGGCTGGAGGTGCTCCACAGCGCGGCAACAACACCTCAAAGACGGCCCAGCGACAACAGAAAGCCTAGCTGCTCCGGCTGTTGGCAACCACCCGCAAGCGCTCGACCAATTTTTGCAGTTGCCGTTCAAACTGCAGACTTTCCCGCTGTAGCTGACTGACTTTCTCACAGCTATAGAGAACGGTGGTGTGATCTTTTCCCCCAAAGTAATCGCCAATTTTGGGCAAGCTGAGGTTGGTGTAGTGGCGCATCAAGAACATGGCAATTTGCCGTGCTTGGCTGATGTCGCGCTTGCGGGAGGATCCCAGTAAACTTTCTCGGTCGATGCCGAATTCTTCACAGACCACATCGGTAATCATGTCGGCGGTGATCTCTTTCGGCTCGCTGGGGGGATTGAGGATGGGCTGAATCGTCTCTACACTCATCGGCAAGCCAGAAATGGAAACATAGGCGACGGCGCGGATCAGGGCACCTTCCAGCTCGCGGATGTTGCTGGTGTAGGTGGTGGCAATGTACTCGATCACGTCGGCGGGCAGGTTCATCCCCTCGTACTCGGCTTTCTTCTTGAGAATGGCCATGCGGGTTTCGATATCCGGCGATTGAATTTCCGCAATCAAACCCATGGAGAAACGAGAACAAAGCCGCTCCTGCAGACGCGGGATCAGATGAGGAGAACGGTCGGCGGCCAGCACAATCTGCTTGCCGGACTCGTGCAGCGTATTAAAGGTGTGAAAAAACTCCTCTTGGGTGTACTCTTTGCCTTCGATAAATTGAACGTCATCCACCAATAAAATATCCACATCCCGATAGTGCTCCCGGAAAGACTGCATGCTGTCTCGCCGGATGGCATCGATTAAATCGTTGGTAAACCGTTCGGTGGACACGTAAAAGACTTTGGCCTGTGGATTTGCCTCTAGCTGGTAGTGGCCAATGGCCTGCATCAGGTGGGTTTTGCCCAGCCCTACCCCGCCGCAGAGAAACAGGGGGTTGTAGGCGCGCCCAGGCTTGTCGGCCACAGCCAGAGCTGCAGCGTGAGCCATGCGGTTGTTGGGGCCGACCACAAACCGTGAGAAGGAATACTTGGGGTTGAGATCCGGCGCCCGCATCGGCAGGCTGCCTCCGACTTCCAGTCCTAGGGTGGTGGGGGCAGGTAAGCTGCCGGCTCTGCCCGATGTTGGGGAAATCGCCCTTGAAGGGGGTTCTGCCTCGACAGAAGCGTGGGGGGAAACGGAAAACTCCACCTGCAAAGGGATCCCGGCTACCCGCTGCACCACCTCGGTGATGGTGGAAGCGTAGTGCTTTTGCAGCCAGCCCCGTGCCCATTCGCTGGGGGTACAGATGGTGAGGCGGTTGTCCACCAACGATTCAGCCCGCGCCGTTTTGATCCAAGCCTCAAAGGTTGGGCGGCTGAGCTGCACCTGCAGATGACACAGGGCTTCATCCCAGAGCTGATCCAGGGAAATATCCACACCACACACTCAGAGCGACACAGCAGAAGCCCAGAGGAAACAGCGGCGGCTTCCTCGACAGGAGCTTCGGGATTCCCAATTTAACTGCTCGGCGCGGGGTGGCCAATCTAGCAATTTTCCATTGAGTCTGCTAAGATTAAGCGTCTG
>NZ_JANSHW010000520.1:0-4051 GCF_047461815.1 Synechococcus sp. R6-10 | reverse complement strand
GGCCACTTGCAGTAGGGCGTCGATGACAGTGTTGCCGGTGCAATGGATGGATCCCACCACGTGGCTTCGCTTCAGGTTGTCAACGGCTTGGGGGGTAGGGGCAAAGTGCAGGCTGGCCAACTGGGAGATCAGGCGGCGATTGGCCTCTTCGGGGAAAGGATTGTAGAGATCATCGGTGCGCAGTCCGGCTTCCACATGCCCAACCGGGATCCGGTGGTAAAAAGCTGCCAAGGCGGCAGCGAAGGCGGTGGTGGTATCTCCCTGCACCAAAACCAGTTGAGGATGTTGCTCTTGAAAGTAGAGTTCTAGGCCCCGCAAGGTGGCTTCGGTGATGTCCGTCAAGCTTTGGCGGGGGCGCATGATCGCCAGATCCCGATCCGCTTGCAGACCGAATAGCCGCATCACCTGATCCACCATTTCCCGGTGTTGTCCGGTCAAGATCAGCTCGGTGCGCAGATGGGGACTGGCACGCAGAGCTTGGATCACCGGGGCCAGCTTAATGGCTTCGGGCCGTGTGCCCAAGATCACGGCAACGAGGGGAAGGGAGGCCATAAGCTCAAGGACATCGGCACCTGTAGGAGATGGGAAGCGCAGCTCATTGAAGCAAGGCCACCAACAAACCACTAACAAAAACCACTAACAAAACAGAGGCGGCGAAGGGCGTGGGTTGCTCAAGGTCGCAAGCCACCGAGATGTAGACTCTGCTGAGTCAGGCTGAGGGCAATGTCGAGACGAGAGGAACCACAAGGGGGCTATTGCTGCTCACCCCGATCTTACCCCTCCAGCTGCCCCGCCGATTGTTCACCGGATGAGCTGGAGAAAAAGGGTTGACGGGATCCCACTCCTGCAACTAGCCTAAAGGGAGCTGAAGAGATCCTCTTCTGGCTGTCCGGGTTGTTTCGGTTAACCTTTTTGGAGGAAAACGTTCAACAGCATGGACGCTTCCGGTAGTCGTAGCGCCAGCCACCAGTGGATGGTCTTCGAGGAGCACGTTCTTGAAGATTGGGCTCTTACTGGTGTCTTCCTTTTCCCCGCTGACAGCTTCTGTCGTCGCTTGAGAGGATCCCGTTTCGCCAACGCGAAGGGGTGGGAGAGTTTTCCCGGCTAGCTTTTGACTTGGGTGGCTCTCTCAGTCGGCGACGAACAGATGAGCTGAGCAGAGCCTTACCTGAGCAATGGGTTTGTACAGCCCTGTTCAGAAAAGGGGAGATCAGGAGTAATTCCGAGGGGATTCCCCTTGACTTTCCTGTTGTGGGTTTTGGGGTTTCCGCAGGCCTGGGGATCCCTTGGAGTCCCTCTTATCGGCTTGGGCGCTTGCGATCCAAGCTGGGCTTGGAGGCCTGGCGCTAGACCTACGGCTTGCTGCGCGGCCATCCAAGGGTTTCAGGGCTTCCCTGTGAGCCTCGGAGCACCGGTTGGCTGTTGACCTCCTGGTTCTCTTCATCCCGGCTGACCCCAACGTTCGGAGGTTTATCATGCGGCACAACGTTCTTCGCGATCTCCTAACCCCTGCTTCCTTGGAAGCCGCCAAGCGAGAGGCCAACCGCGCTCCCATTGCCGAGCTGGTGCAGCAGTTGATGGAGATTTCACCTCGGCAGCGGGTACTGGCTTTTCGCTTGCTGGAAAAAGACAGAGCCATTGCAGTGTTTGAGTATCTGCGGCCCGAAGAGCAGGCCGATCTCATTCGCAGCATGGAAAGCCCAGAAGTGATCCAGCTCATAGAAGCTCTGCCACCTGATGAGCGGGTACGTCTGTTTGAGGAGTTGCCGGCCAAAGTAACCAAGCGCCTCATTGCCAACCTCAGCCCAGAAGCTCGGGAAGCAGTGAATATCTTGCTGGGTTATCCAGAGCGCAGTGCCGGTCGGCTGATGAACCTGCGCTACTTGTCGGTACGGGATACCATCACCGTCGGGGCTGCTCTGGCCAGCGTGCGGGACTCTCAACTGGGAGACGATGAGCTGGATGTGATTTTTGTGGTGGACGATCAGCGGTTCTACAAAGGTTTGGTTCGCACCGTGCGCCTCGTGAAAGCAGATCCGGATTTGCCCATTCGGGAGCTGATTGAGGGATCGGATATTTTTGCTCGGGTTACCGACCGGGATCTCCAGGCAGCCCGTTTGCTCAAAGATTCCGGCTTGCCGGCCATTCCGGTGGTGGATACGGAAGGGCGCTTGGTGGGAGATATCACCTTTGAAGATGTCATCAACTTGGTGGAAGAAGAAGCCACCGACGCCGCTCTGGCCCAAGCAGGGGTGGGCAACTTGCTCAGCCGAGACAAGGTTTGGAGCGAGCGCCTGGTTAAAGGCTCCCGTTGGTATGCCGTCCGCCTGCGCATCACGTTTTTAATCATCACCTTGATTGGCGGCATGTTGGTGGGGGGAGTGATCGAAACCTTTGAGGAGGTGTTGCAAGCAGTAACGGCAGCGGCTATTTTCATCCCCTTGGTCATGGATATGGGCGGTAATGTCGGTACCCAATCTACGACCATCTTTGCCCGTGGCTTGGCTTGGGGCCACATCAACGTGCGGCAGTTTCTCCCCTATTTGCTGCGGGAAGCCAGCATTGGTGGCATTATCGGTGTGATCCTGGGGGCCACGGCTGGGGTGATTGCCTACTTCTGGCAGGGGGCACCCAATGGGATCCCACAATTGGGTCTAGCGGTGGGCTTGGCTCTGGCCATTGTCCTCACTTTGGGGGCTATCTTGGGCGCCATTTTGCCCTGGGTGATGTTAAAGCTGGGCTTTGACCACGCTCCGGGAGCGGATCCTTTTATCACCACCATTAAAGACTTCACCGGCCTCTGGGTGTATTTCACCCTGGTGGCTTGGCTAGTCGGGGTTGAAGTGGGGCTCTAGGGCTGCGCCGGCGCTGGATCCAGGGGGCACCTCACCGGCAAAGCGCGTTCCAGGAACGAATAATCCAGCCCTTCTTGAGAAATCAGCCTTTCAGAGTCTCGCCACAAGGCCATCGCGACGGCGGCGCAGAGCACTTTTACGAGGTGTCCTTTGACCAACGAAGGGTTACAGCAAACATTTAGGAGGTGTGCCATGACCTTGAAAGTTCTATCTCCCTTGGCTGCTGCTCAATTTCGGTCACGGCTGCAGCAGTATGCCTATCGGGTGGGCATAACCTGTGCTTTAGAAACAGGTGGTAAGCTGGCCCCAGAATCCGCCTTTGCTCAACTGGAAGCCCTCTGGCAAACCTTGCAACAGGAAGCCACTGCCCTTGGGATCCCAGATGAGGATGGCTAAACTTTATCCTTTCACGAGAACCGGAGCATGACCTGGATTGACTTCACCTTGCGCCTAGCGGTTGCCTTTATCTTGGGATCCGTGATCGGGCTGGAGCGACAGTGGCGGCAGCGTATGGCCGGCTTACGCACCAACACCTTGGTGGCCACGGGTGCAGCTTTGTTTGTCATGCTCTCGGTTCTCACCCCTGATGAAAGCAGCCCGACCCGTATTGCGGCCCAAGTGGTATCGGGGATTGGCTTTTTGGCCGGTGGCGTGATCCTCAAGGAAGGAGCCAGCGTCCGTGGCCTGAACACCGCCGCCACCATCTGGTGTGCAGCCGCGGTGGGAGCCTTTGCCGGATCGGGGTACATTCCCCAAGCTGCCATTGGAGCCGGAGCTGTGTTGATCTCCAACGTTGTGCTGCGTCCACTGGGCTACCGCATCAACCAGCAGCCTTTGAAAGGCACAGAACTGGAACTGGTCTATGAGTGTTCGTTCATCTGCAAAAGCCAAGCAGAGGCCCACATCCGCGCCTTGCTCTTGCAAGGCATAGCTCCCACCCATCTCAAACTGCGCGCCCTCTACAGTGAAGACCTGGAGGACAAGCCTGATCTGGTCAAAGTCGAAGCAGAGCTGGTCACCCAAACCCGCGATGACCAGGCCCTAGAACTTGTCGTCAGCCGCCTCAGCCTAGAGCCAGGTGTGATCACTGCCCGATGGCGGATCATCGAACAGGAATTTGGCTGATCCCGGATCCCAGTAGCTCCCAACCGGTTAGCAACGCAAACACCAGAAATAAGCCGCCCCCCACCCAATGC
>NZ_JANSHW010000519.1:0-19095 GCF_047461815.1 Synechococcus sp. R6-10 | reverse complement strand
TGGCTGATGGCCTGACCTGACGCTTCAACAGCATTGGTGGATCCCCCAGCTTGGTCTGGGGGATTTTTTTGTTCTCTTTGCTGGGGTGATCTTTCCCAGAGCTTTTCTAGAGTTAAATTGGGGCCATTGCCTCTGTGACTTAGGGATATGGCAATCATTTCTTCTCGGGATACAGGCCAGAACGCTGAGGGCCCCAAGCGGCGGCAGCAAAAGTCTTCAGCCTGGAGAAAAGAAGGCAGAGAGTTGAGCTTTGCTGGGGAAAGGGGAGCGGATCCCTCTGCCCTGTTGCAGCCGCAAGCCCACCCTGGCGAAGCCCAGGAAGAATCCCTGCGCCCGCGCACCCTAGCGGAATATATTGGCCAGACGGAACTTAAAGAAGTGCTCTCCATTGCCATTGCGGCGGCCCGCGCTCGCCAAGAGCCTCTGGATCACCTGCTGTTCTACGGCCCGCCTGGTCTAGGCAAAACCACGGTGGCAGCAGTGCTGGCGGCAGAAATGGGATCCCAGTTCTACATGACCACCGCGCCGGCTTTGGAGAGCCCCCGCGATATCGCCGGGTATTTGGTGCGTTTGAAGCGGGGGGATGTGCTGTTTATTGACGAGATCCACCGCCTGCCCAAGGTTACAGAAGAATTGCTCTATCCGGCGATGGAGGATTTTCGTCTTGATATCACCATCGGCAAAGGTCGCTCTGCTCGCATCACCTCTCTGCCCTTGGAACGCTTTACCCTCATCGGGGCCACAACCCGCATTGGCGCCCTCACTTCTCCGCTGCGGGATCGCTTTGGCCACGTGCAACGGCTGCGCTTTTACGAGCCTCACGAGCTGGTGCAGATCGTGCTGCGCACGGCTCGCCTCTTGAATGTCTCCACCGATCCAGAAGGGGCTGCAGAGATCGCCCGCCGTTCTCGGGGCACACCCCGCATTGCCAACCGCCTGTTCAAGCGGGTGCGAGATTACGCCCAGGTGCGAGGGGATGGCCACATTAGCCAAGAAGTGGCAGCAGCCGCTCTGGAGCTGTTCCAGGTGGATCCCATGGGTTTGGATTGGATCGATCGCAAGCTGCTGACGGTGCTGGTGGAGCAGTTCGGTGGAGGGCCAGTGGGCTTGGAGACGATGGCCGCGGTGACGGGTGAGGATCCCCAAACCATTGAAGAAGTGTATGAGCCTTATCTGCTGCAGATCGGCTACCTGCAGCGCACGCCCCGGGGTCGAGTGGTTACCCCTGCTGCGCTACGGCATCTGGGCTATGAAGCCCAGTCTCCTCTGCCTTTGTGGAGCTAACTCGTCTCTCCCCTCACCCCCGACCCCTCTCTCACAAGAAAGAGAGCAGTTGAGAGCCCCATCTAGCTGCGGTCATTGCCCACAGGGCTGAAGCTGGGCACCACCAGCTCGCGGTTTTGCTTGGTAAGGCGACCGTACAGCTCCTGCGTGTTGGGGAAGTTGGCCGCCGGCAAGGTGGGGAAGCGGCGATAGGGCACCGTGTCCTCGCCGAAGAGATCCCGATACTCCTGGGTGTTCAGCAGGGCGCGCACAAAGGCTTTCACCCCCTGGGTGGCCAAGATCTGGTTGTACTTGCGGATCTCCTGCTGGTTGAGAGGCGCACGGCCTAGGAAGTGCTTGGTGCCCAGCTCGATCACCTTGGTGTTGGGATAGGGGGCATAGAACTCGGAGCGGTACAGCTCGGAACACCCCAGGGCCTCGATGAACTCCTTGACGGTGATCTCGCCGTTGCGCAGCTTGGACTCGGCAGAGCTGAGCTCGGCGCTGATGTTGTAGATGTCCATATCCCGCTCGAAGACCTGCCGGTAGGCGGCGCGGATGAGGTTGTTGACTTCCGCTTTGTTGGCCAGGCTGGTGAGCTTGAAGACAGGGATCTCTTGGCGTACCTTGGGCACCCCCTGCTGGGCCCGCCGCTGGATTTCCAGCTCGCCGGAAGGCATATCCCGAGGCTGACCCAACTTGACAAAGAGAGGGATGTCGTCGTCGGTGCGAATGGGCTTGGTCACTGCCATGTCGGTGGAGCCGGGGCGCATCCGCCGCAACGCCAGACCGCCGGGGGTGAGGTAGCGCTCATAGGGCACGATATCTTCCCCGAAGACCTGCTGGTACTCCTCGCTGTCGAGGATGGCGTCCACGACGGCGTAGAACCCTTGCTTGGAGGCGATGTCAAATAGGCGGTTCATCTCCTGGCGCCCGTAGGTGGGTCGGCCCAGCAGCTTGCGGTGGATAAACTCGATGGCTTTGCAGACATACAAGCTGGACCAGTACTTGTTGCGGAAGAGATCCGACTTGGCCAGTTGGCGAATAAACTCTTTGACAGGAATTTCCCCCGACTCCAGCTTGATCTCCCAACGGGTTAGCCGTTGGCCTTCGTAGGGCATGTAACCGTACACCTGCTGGTAGCAGGCGCGGATCACCGCTTGCGTCGAGACTTCGCTGCCAACAATCCCCGCCCGCACCCCTAGCCGCCGGCTGCGATCGCCGGGAGTTTGGGTGAGCTTGAAAACCTTCGGGCCAAGGCTGCCGGGATCCCCTGCTGCTCTGGGATTGGTGCGCTCGTTGGTCAGGGCAAAGCCGCGCCGGATGAGGATGCGCTTGACATCTTTGTTGAAGGGAGCAGGGCGGGCGCTGAGGGAACGGGTTTCCTTGGGGAAGATGGCCCCAAATTGGATCTCCAGCGGGTCATTGCCGGAGCCATAGGCATGCTGATCCGGCAGGGGCCGGTTGTAGCGGGCAAAGAGGGTAATGAACTGGGGCACCTTGCGGCGGGGGGCAGCGTAGTTGTAGAGGTCGAATTTGGCTCCCCAGTTGGCGCTGGTTTGGGCTTCTATCCCCAGCTTGCGCAGGTAGGGCACCGTCTCCTCGCCGAAGTAGTCCCCGTACTCGCGGCTGTCCACCAGGGCGTCCACCAGGCCGGCCAGGCCCTTGCTGGAGACGATGGAGAAGTAGGTCTGCACTTCCTCGCGGGTTTCAGGGGCCCGGCCCAGGAAGTGGCGGAAGGCCAGCTCGACAACGCGGCTGTTAATGTAAGGCTCGTAAAACTGCTTGCGGTAGAGCTCCGATTTGCCCAGGCGGCGAATGAACTCCTTCATGGAGATCTCGCCGTTTTTCACCTTCGACTCCAGGTTGGAAAGCTTGAGGCCGTAGGCGCGGCGGATGTCCCGCTCAAACACCTGCCGGTAGGCGGCCTTGATGACTTCTTCCTTCTCGGCGTTGGACAGCCCCGGCTTCATGGCAAAAACGGGAACTTTCTCGGCAGCCAAGTTGTAAACCTGGGGTAGCTGCAGCCCCTGCAGGGGCAGGCCGTCGGCGGTGCTGGCGTTGCGCTGCCGCAGCTTGTCGGAAGGGGCGGGAGCGATGAACTCGCTCAGCAAAACATCGAAGTATTGGTTGATGATGGCAGCCGCTTCGGCATCTTTGCGGAAGTAGCCAGCCGCTGCCCGCTTCATCTCTTGAATGGCGACAATGGTGGCCTCGGCGGAGCAGGCGTTTTCGATGATCTCCCGCAGGCCGCGGGTGTTGACGGCGATGATACTGGGATCCCCGGCCACCAGGGCGTAGGTAACGTAGCGCAAAAACCAGCTCAGATCCCGCAGCGATTTGCGCATGTTGGCAGCTCCGTAGCGGGAGATGTTGATGGGGCGGAAATTGGGGGGAATCTCCACACCGCTGGCGCTAAAGATGTTGCGGATGGCCTCAATGAATCCGCCGGTGGATTCCACGTAGAAGGCAGTACCCAGCTTGAAGGCTTCTTTCTCGTCTTGGGTCGCTTCTGGCCGCTCCAGATAGGCCATGGGCGAGCCCCCTGTGAAGATGCGGTTGGCTGCCCGGCTGACGATGATTTCCGAATTGGCCGCAATGACCTCGGCAATCTCTAGCCGTTTCAGGCCGCTGGAGAAAAAGTCCTCGAGGCGATCCAGCTCGGTGCGTCCCAGATAGCGATCCTGCTGTTCCGCCTGGGAGATGGTCGATACAGGCACGGTTTGGTAGAGACGGGGGTTGGAAACGACTGCGCCAGCGGATACGTTGATACCCATCGATCTTTTAAACTCCGTTTTGATCGAAAAAACTGCCGACAAAGGCCGAGGACAGTGCCATCGAAGGGGGTGAAGAGGCTGACCCACGACTGGAGGAGCATCCCTCTCTGAGCTGAGAAGGATCGATGCCCGATCCCTGAGGGGGAAGCCAAGCCTAGAATACTAGGGGCACGGGCCCAGAGTGGGGAGGTTGTTGCAGTTTGTAACACTGTTTCTCATCCACAAAGACATGGCTCCCAACCCAGCTCTACCCCCCCATCTGTTGTCTTCTGCTTTTCTCCTTGAGGATTGGGAGCAGGGGCATTACGAACGCGTTACCCAGGTTTTACAGCAACAGCTCGAGCAGGGATCCCCCTCTCCAGAGCTGTATTGGGAGCTGGGAGCCGCCTATCTCCTGCTGGGTCGGGAACTGGAGGCGCAGCTGGTGTGGCAAGAGGGCTTGGCGATGCTGCAAGCGGGGGGGGTGGCCGAATCCGAGGCCGTCTACCACCTGCTGAGGAGCTTGCAGGCTTTGGCGGAAAGCCTGTGGGAGAAGGGCCATTGGCCGCAGGCAGCAGCTCTGTATCGGCAGCTTCTGGAGTTGGGGGATGGACAGCTGGAGCTGTCTTCTGGCCAGGCTTTGGCTGCTCACCGCATTGGCCTGACCCAAGAGCGGAGCCGGCTGTGGGCTGCGGCAGCGGAGTGGTTTGAGCGGGCTTGCCAGCAGGATCCGGCGGCAGCAGAGAGTTTTTGGCGCTGGGGCTTGGCCCTGATGAAGCTGGGCCGTTTGCGAGAGGCGATTTCCCCTCTGCAGGAGGCTGCGCGGCTGCGCCCTGAGTGGGGGGATCCCTGGGTACAGATGGGCCTGGCGTGGCTGGATCTGCAGGATCCAGTTCAGGCTGTGCGGTGTTTCCAGGCGGCTGAGGCGCGGGGCACCGGGACAGCGCAGCTCTACAGCTACTGGGCGGAAGCGGAAGTGCGGCTGGATCACCCTGAGGCCGCTTGGGAGAAGGTTTGCCGAGCGGTGGCAGCGGAACGGAATTGGGTGCAGGCGTGGTGCGAGGGCAGCGGCGGAGAAAGCCCTCTGCGATCTGGACTGGAGCAGGCATGCAGGGGAGAGGGATCTGCGAGGATCCCCGATTTCCTGTATTCGGCTTGGCGGCAGCGTTGGGCTCCAGAAGGCGTTGCCCCTCCAGCAGACTCCTTTTCCCAGAGCACTCCCCCTACAACTGACTTCTGGCCAGTGCCAACCCAAGGCTACCTCACCACCCGACAGTGGCATCAGGCCACGGGCGAAGGGGACTACCAACTGCTGGATCCAGGGGGGGTTCTCTGTCTAAAAGCGCCCCCTGCCGCTGATCCCGCCATTTTGCAAAAGCTGCGCCCGCAGCGCATCCCCTTGGCAGAGACCTTTGTCGCCCAGATCCCCCGAGGATCCGTCCACGTGGGCCACTATCCCCGCCACCTCTACGCCAGCTTTGCCAGCGGGGTGCTCACCCGCCGGGGAGAATTGCTCGCCGATCTATCCCTGAGCTTGCCGCCGCCGGAGTTCCTCGACTGGGACTACAGGCCAGATCACCTGCGACACCACCCCCTGCTGGGCTTGCCCCATCTCCCCCCACCGATCCCACTGGATGGCCCCGTTGCCCTCTTGCCCTTGGGAGCGGTCAACTACTTTCACTGGATGGTGGATATTCTGCCGGCCCTCGATATCCTGCAGCGGTCGGGCGCCCTGGAAAAGGACATCCCCATCTTGATCCACGGGTATCAAAGAAAGCCCTTTCAGGTGCAGAGCTTGGCTGCTTTGGGGATCCCAGCCGAGCGCATCCTCAGCTTTGAGCAGTTGGGGGGATCCCATCTGCAAGCCCAAAACCTGATCGTGCCCTCGGCAGGCGCTCCGGTGGGGTGTTTGACGCCCAGGGGATTGGAGGTGCTGCGGCAACTGGCCCAGCCGAGTTTCTCCATCGACCCCCTGCAGCCGCGGCGGATTTACATCAGCCGTCGGTCTGCCCGCTGGCGGCGGGTGATCAACGAAGCGGAGGTGCTAGCCTGTTTGCACCCTTGGGGATTTGCACCGGTGCAAATGGAAACCCTTTCTCTTCAAGAGCAAATAGCCCTAATGCAAGGGGCAGAGGCGGTGATCGGGATCCACGGGGCGGGCCTAACCAACCTCGCCTTTTGTCAACCCGGCACCACCGTCATCGAGATCTTGCCCAGCAATGCAGTGCTTCCCTATTTTTGGAGTATTGCTCAGGTGGCAGGGTTAAGGTATTTCCCCTTGGTGGCGCCTGTTTGCGATCCGGCTTTGGTGGCTCTTCTTTCCAGCCCCGATTTGGATCGAGAAGATGCCTGGGTTCGGATCCCGGACTTGCTGAATGTGCTGGAACAGACAGGGATCAAGGGATGATGGGATCGGAGGGACTCGAACCCTCACGTTCTTGAGGAACAACGGATTTTAAGTCCGTAGCGTCTACCATTCCGCCACGATCCCAATCTGTCGGCAATAGCCGTACTACTCTACCAAACTGCTTGCCTTGGGGGGGCAAGTCTTTAAGTTGGTTCACCCAGCCCTGCAGTGGAGGGTATGAAGTAGGGGATTGCTGCCCCTGCTGATGGGATCCCTGCTGTGCCCGCTGGCTTGAAGCTCCTACAACTTCTCTTTCAAAAAAACGTTGGCCACCCAGATCCCCACCACCGCCAAGGCGGCCATCCCATAAAAGGTATAGCTATAGCTGCCCAGCCTATCGCGAATTTGCCCCGCGATCATCGTTCCCACCAAGGCCCCAACTCCATAGGCGGTAAACACAATGCCGTAGTTCTGGGCGTAGCGTTCGGGATCAAACAAGCGCAAGGTCAGGGCGGGAGCCATGGCCAGCCACCCCCCCAGGCAAAACCAAAGCAAGGAAAAGGCTACCCAATAGCCCAGAAGGGATCCCTGAGGAGGCAGGAGCATTAGCCCACAGGCCAGCAGGATCAGCCCATAGGAGCCCGTAGTGACCTGATGGGGATGTAATCGATCGGCCAACCAGCCAAACAGAGGACGGCTGAGCCCGTTGAAAATGGCGAAGAGAGCCACGCTGTTGGCAGCCGCAGGGGGATCCAGGCCGATCAGCTCTTCCCCCACAGGACCAGAAATCCCAATGGCGCTTAAACCAACCAGGGTGCCGATGGCGTAGCAGATCCACAGGCCATAGAAGGAGGGGTTTCTCAGCAGAGGGAGAGAGCGCCTAGAAGCCGGTAGAGGTTGATCTGGGCTGTCCGTGGATTTTCTTGGAAAAGATGGGGAAGGGATCCAATCGGGGGGAGGAAATCTCAGTTGGGTTGCGATCCCCAAGATCACCGCTGCAAAGAGGATCCCCAAAATCAGCAGCGTAGGCCGAGCCCCCAGTGCCTCGATCAAGCGGTTGGCTAGAGGAGCGGTAAGCAGGGGGGATAGGCCAAAGCCGATAATAGTGGACCCCACCGCCAATCCCTTGCAATCGGGAAACCAACGGGCTGCCACGGCCATCGGCACCCCATAGGCAACCCCTACTCCGCTACCGGCAATCACCCCATAGCAGAGGGTGATCCACCCAATAGAAGGGGCAAAGCTAGCCAGCCCATAGCCCAAACCCACCAAGCTGCCCCCCAGAGCCAGTACTCGGCGGGATCCCCAGCGGGGGATGACAAACCCTGTGATGGGCATGAGGGTAGCGTAAAACACGAGGGCAACGGTGTAGGGCAGCAGGCTCTCACTGGCCCCGATCCCCAGCTCTGTTTCCAGAGGCTTGCGGAAAATGCTCCAGGAATAGACGGTTCCCAAGCAAAGAAGAACCAGGAGCCCCTGGAGGATGAAAAGCCATCTCCCCATATGGGCCGGTTGTCCATACAAAGTAACGGGGAATCCAACCCTTTTCATGGGTATCTGGAGCTTGTTGGAGCTGAGTTCAACCCATTCTCTCAGCCCTTTCGGGGATAGGCCAACAGAATTTTTAGCCAACCGTTGGCTAGAGGCGTTTGGCCTCTACCGTCTTGGGCAGAGACAAAGGCTCCGGCAGCTCCGGGATGGACAATTCCCAACCGTTGCTCAAGGTGAAAATGGTTTCCCCGGCCTCTGAACGGGTGGCCACAACCGATTCTTCCAGATCTTTTTTGGGAACGTAGACCATCAAATGCCCGTAGGCACTTTCGTGCAGGATGACTTTCATAGCCCTTTCTCCACAAGTTCCAGCTCTTGGGCACGGCACCCCACCACCAAGCCTTTGGCCAAGCAGTGGACGGCATAGACGTAAAACCGTTGTAGAAAGGTGCCAATGGAAATCACGTAACCTTCGTCGCCCGGAACGGCCAAGATTTTCCCCACCGGCTGGCCGAAGAAGGTGCCATCGTTGCGGATGACCTTACGGATGCGGACTTTGTCGCCCAGCTCAAATTGGGGAGGGCGATCCAGCTCCAGTTCGTCGCTCATGGGGTACCTCCTGTGATTTCTGCCAGCACCTGACAAAGCTCTTGGCGGGTTAGGCTGCGGCCTACTTGGCGCGTCCGTCGAGACACGGCTGCCAAAATGGCCTGAGATTTGGAAGTTTCCTTTCCGGACAAGCGGTTAGACAACATCGGGATGGCTCTCCTCTGGGATGGGTTCTGGAGTATGTTGCGCCCATTGCGTCAGCGTTGCGCGGCAATAACGGGCCAGTTCCGCCGGTGGGATCGGATGCTTGCAGTGGGTGACGTGCTGCCGCACCTGTTCCAGGAGCTTTTCCAGTTGGCCAGGTGGGATCTGCTCGACAGGGATCCCGTGTTCCTTGAGGATCTGGAGCAGCAAATGCCTGCCGGAGTGTTTGCCCAACACCAGCCGCCGCTGGCTGCCTACCGCCTCTGGCGGGAAAGGCTCATAGGTCTGGGGATCCCGTAGCACTCCCGCCGCATGAATCCCCGACTCGTGGGCAAAGGCGTTGTCACCGACGATGGCCTTCCAGGGAGGTAGGGGAGCACCGCTGGCCCGCGCCACCTGTTGAGACAGCTCCCGCAAACGGCGGGTATCCACCCCAACATCGATCCCCAAGGTGCAGCGCAGAGCCATCACCACCTCTTCCAGGGGGGCGTTGCCGGCTCGTTCCCCCAGGCCGTTGACGGTGGTGTTTACCGACTGAGCGCCGGCGCGGATTCCGGCCAAGGCATTGGCAGTGGCCATGCCCAGGTCGTCGTGGGTATGCATCTCCACAGGGATATCGATGGCCCGCACCAGACGGCGAATCTGCTTGTAGGTGCTAAAGGGATCCAAAACGCCCACCGTATCGCAGTAGCGGAAGCGCCGACAGCCCCAGCTTTGGGCCATTTGGGCCAACTCGATCACCTGCTCCAGGGAGGTGCGGCTGGCATCTTCTGCCCCCACCGAGACCCACAGCCCCTGCTCCAAGGCCATCTCCACGCATTGGCGCAACTGTCGCAGCAGCCGAGGGCGATCCCCTTGGAACTTGGCAGCGATTTGCCGATCCGAGACCGGCACGGAGATGTGGATCCGCTTGAGGCCGCAACGAATAGAGGCGAGGATATCGCTGGGCACAGCCCGGTTCCACCCCAGCAGGTGGGCCCGCAGCCCCAGGCTGAGCATGGCGCGAATGGCTTCCGTTTCCACAGCGCCCATGGCCGGGATCCCCACCTCAATTTCGGGCACGCCAATGGCATCCAAGAGGGCAGCAATGGAGATTTTCTCGGGGATTTGGAAGGCTACCCCTGCCGCTTGCTCCCCATCGCGTAGGGTGGTGTCGTTGATGGTGATAGAGGAATTCATGGGATCCATCCTCCAAGACCTACGGCCCGCCTAGGCAATCGGTAACCGTCGATGGTGCTCCGCACCGCTAGCGGGACCCCGGTTGCGTCAGGGCAATCATGTCCAGGGTAGAAAGCTCAACCAAGTTGCCGCAGAATTCATCAGATTCCTGTAAGGCTTGGCTGTTCCTCTTAGCGGGGTGGAGTCTTTGGAGCAGGGGATCCTTGACAAAGTCCGACAAAGTCCGGCCTTTGGGATCCCGCTGCTCTGGCCATCAACGAATTAAGTCGAAGGAGATGTCGGTTTTGCCGGGGATGATGCTGCGCCGATCTGCCTCATCCAGAATGGTGTTGACAATCCAGTTAAGGAGGTTGAGCGCCCCCACATAGCCATAGGTGGGATAGCGATGCAGATGGTGGCGGTCGAAGATGGGGTAGCCGATGCGCACCAAAGGCGTGCCCGTATCCCGCCACAGGTATTTGCCGTAGGAATTGCCGATCAGCAGATCCACCGGCTCGGTGAACATCAGAGAGCGCAGATGCCAGAGATCCTTGCCCCCCCAGACGGTTGCCCCCTGTCCATAGGGACTGGAGGCCAGCAGTGCCCGCGCCTCGGCTTCGAACTCCTCGTTGCTGTTGGTCACCACCACATGGATCGGCTCGGCCCCCAGCTCCAGCAATACGCTTAGCAAGCCCATCACCAGATCCGGATCCCCGTACAGGGCCACCCGCTTGCCGTGGATCCAGGCTTGGGAGTCCGTGAAAGCATCCACCGCCCGGCCCCGTTCGATCTCCAGCTCGGCGGGAATGGGCTTGCCCGTTAACTGGGATAGCTGCATCAAAAACTCATCCGTGCCCCGAATACCCACTGGCCGCGCCGTCAGGGTGGGCCGACCCGAGGCCTCTGCTAGAAACTCCAGGGTCTTGGGCGTGGTGTAGCGCTGGAAGGAAAAAGTAGCCTCGGCGTTGAGGCATTGGGCGGCCACCTCCAGAGGGGTTCCGCCGGGATACATGTGGAAAGTGCCGTCGTTGGGCGAATCCAAATAGTCGGAGTTGTCCGCCAGCAAAGTCAGCGGGATCCCAAATAAGCCGAAGATGCGCTTGATCTCCCGCAAGTTGCCCACGTAGGTATCGAAGCCAGGGATGACGTTGATGTAGCCATTGCTACCCGTGCGGCCCACCGGCTCGGTGAGGGTGCTGAGAATGCTCTTGAGCATGTTGTCGTAGCCGGTGATGTGGGATCCCACAAAGCTTGGCGTGTGGGCATAGGGCACCGGGAAGTCGCGGGAAATCACTCCCTCATTTCTGGCCGTGGTGATGAAGGCCCCCAGGTCATCCCCGATCACCTCCGCCATGCAGGTGGTGCACACGGCGATCATCTTGGGCTTGTAGAGGGCGTAGGCATTTTCCAGTCCCTCGATTAGGTTTTTGAGGCCGCCAAACACCGCCGCATCTTCCGTCATCGAGGTGGAGACCGCCGAAAAGGGCTCCTTAAAGTGGCGGGTGAGATGGGTGCGAAAATAGGCCACACACCCCTGGGATCCATGGACAAAGGGCAGAGTTCCCTCAAAGCCGACAGCGGCGAAGATGGCCCCTAAGGGCTGGCAAGCCTTGGCAGGGTTTATCGTCAAAGCTTCCCGCTGAAAGTTTTTCTCCCGGTATTCCCAAGATTTTGTCCATTCGGCCACCCGGGCCACTTCTTCCGGGGAAGGGAGATCTTCAAAGGTTTGCTTGCACTGCAGAAGCGCCTGATATTCCGGATCTTGAAACAGGCGGGCGTGATCTTTGATGTCTTGGATATCTTGCGGCATGGTCGGTCTCCTAATGAGGGGCAGGGGAAGGAAGGGCCGTTCGCGTTTGGGATCCCGGCGGCAAGCTAGGATTTCCAGGGGGCTTTGACCAGATCCCAGGTGGGGCTATTCAAGGCCAGATCCATATCGCGGGCGAACACGGCAAAGCCGTCGTAGCCGTGGTAGGGGCCGGAGTAGTCCCAAGAGTGCATCTGGCGGAAGGGCAAAGCCATCTTTTGAAAGACGTACTTCTCCTTGATGCCGGAGGCGATGAGATCTGGCTTCAACCTCTTGGCAAATTCTTCAAACTCGTAGCCGGACACGTCATCGTAGATGAGGGTGCCATCGTCGATGTACTGGGTGGTGCGCTTGTAGTCGTCGCCGTGGCCGAATTCGTAGCCGGTGGCAATCACCTCCATGCCCAGCTCCCGGAAGGCCGGGATGACGTGGCGGGGCCGCAGTCCGCCCACCATCAGCATCACCCGCTTGCCCTCCAGGCGGGGACGGTACTTGGCAATGATGGCCTCGCTCTGGGGCTTGTACTTGGCGATCACCTGCTCTGCCTTGGCCTGGATGGTCTCGTCAAACCGCTGGGCGATGGCCCGCAGGGATTTGGCAATTTGGGTGGGGCCAAAGAAGTTGAACTCCAGCCAGGGGATCCCGTAGGCTTCCTCCATGTGGCGGCAGATGTAGTTCATGGAGCGGTAGCAGTGGATGAGATTCAGCTTCACCCGAGGGGCAAGCAGCATCTCGTTCCAGGTGCCATCGCCGGAAAACTGGGTCACTACCCGCAGGCCCATCTCCTCCAGCAAAATCCGGGAAGACCAAGCGTCGCCGCCGATGTTGTAGTCCCCAATCAGGGCCACATCATAAGGGCCGGGCTCAAAGTTGAGGGATCCCTCCTTCGCTTTCTTGTCGGCAATGGGCAAAACCCAGTCCCGCACCGTATCGTTGGCGATGTGGTGGCCCAGGGACTGGGAGACCCCCCGAAAGCCTTCGCAGCGCACCGGTACCACCGGCTTGCCAATTTCTTTGGAAACTCTCTTGGCCACTGCCTCGATGTCATCCCCGATCAAGCCGACGGGGCATTCGGACTGGATGGTAATGCCTTTGGCCAAGGGGAAGAGTTCGCTGGCTTCCACCAAGAGTTTGGCCAGTTTTTTGTCCCCCCCGAACACCACATCTCGCTCCTGGAAATCGGAGGTGAACTGCATGGTGCCGAAGGTGTTCACCCCGGTGATTCCCACGTAGTAATTGCGCCGTCCCGACCAGGAGTAGTAGCCGCAGCCCACGGGGCCATGGCTGAGGTGGATCATGTCTTTGACCGGCCCCCACACCACCCCCTTGGAACCGGCATAGGCACAGCCGCGAGTGGTCATGACGCCGGGGATCGACTTGATGTTGGACTTTACTCCGCAATCCGTTTTGCCCTTGTCGTAGACGTTGAGGTGTTTGGCTCGCTTTTGCTTGGCCTTTTCCGGATAGGTTTCCAGAACTTCTGCAATAACTTTTCGGTTTTCCTCTTTGAGGGCGCTTTTTGGAGTAGTCATGGGAAGAGCCTCATCTACTGGATTTTTTTGAGAAAGAAACTAGGGGGAACCGAGGGCCGAGGGAGGAAGGGATCCACCCCCAGCCCATCTTTAAGTTCACACTGGGGCCAACTCTTTTTCGGTTTTGCCGATGAGGTGGGCGATTTTCTGGTCGTCGTCCAAAACGCCGAACTCTATCAACAACTGTTCCAGCTCATCCATAGAGATGGGGGTGGGGATCCTCAGATCCGTGTTGTTGATGATCTTTTTGGCCAAGGCCCGATACTCGTCAGCTTGGTTGCAGTCGGGGGAGTACTCGATCACCGTCATGCGGCGCAATTCCGCGTGCTGAACCACGTTGTCGCGGGGGATGAAGTGCAGCATCTTGGTGTTCAGCTTTTCGGCCAGAGCTTCGATCAGCTCGATCTCGCGATCCACTTTGCGGCTGTTGCAGATCAGGCCACCCAAACGCACGCCGCCGGAGTAGGCGTATTTCAGCACGCCGCGGGCGATGTTGTTGGCCGCATACATGGCCATCATTTCGCCAGAGCAAACAATGTAGATCTCTTGGGCCTTGCCCTCCCGGATGGGCATGGCAAAACCGCCGCAGACCACGTCCCCCAGCACGTCGTAGCAGACAAAGTCCAGATCCTCGTAGGCTCCGTTTTCTTCCAAGAAATTGATGGCGGTGATGATGCCTCGTCCAGCACAGCCAACGCCAGGCTCGGGGCCACCGGATTCCACACAGCGCACCCCTCGGTAGCCGGTGAGCACCACCTCTTCCAGCTCCACGTCTTCTACGGATCCCCGCTCAGCCGCCAGGTGAAGGACGGTGGTCTGGGCTTTGCAGTGCAACATGAGGCGGGTGGAATCGGCCTTCGGGTCGCAGCCGACGATCATGATCCGCTGTCCCAATTCGGCCATACCGGCAACGGTATTCTGACAGGTGGTGGATTTGCCGATACCGCCTTTGCCGTAGAATGCAATTTGTCTCATGGTTCAGGTCTCCTAATTAAGACTCAAGGGTTAGAAATCTCTTGCAAACGGGTGCAACTGGTCGTTTCAGCGGGACGGAGTCCTGACTCGAAAGGGTTTCAGCTCAGGGGAAAGCAGCCTCGAACCCTTGCAGGATCCGGAAGTCAACCGGTCGAGCGGTGGAGCCCTCCCGGAGCGAAGCAGGGGATGTGAAAAGCGATGGCAAGCAGGAGTGGGGCAGTTCATAGGGCTCTCAGGCTTATCGAGAATGGGGAACTAGAGGGCATGCACGGTTAAGGTGGGCCACACCTGTTCTTGCAGGCGGGTTTCGATGAGCAACCGCAGGGTGTTTTGCTGGCTGGGGCAGGTGGTGCAGGATCCCTTGAGGCGCACCCACACCTGATCCCCTTCCAGGTCGTAAAGCTCCACATCGCCGCCATCGGCCAACAGCAGCGGGCGAACTTCCTCCTCCAGGACGGCCTGAATGCGGGCGATCTTTTGCAAGGTGGTGAGGGGAGGGGGTGTCGCTGTTGCCGAGACAGGAGAGGGAGCAGCGGGAGAGGGCTCTGTCTGGTTTTGGGAGTTCCCTTTTGAATTTCTTGAATCTTCTGAAGGGGTTGCGTCAGTCTCTGCCAGAACAGCGGCGATCAGGTCTTCAATCTGGGCCAGGCAGGAACCACAGCCACCACCCGCTTTGCTGTAGGCTGTTACTTCCTCAGCGGAGGTGAGGTGGTTTTCCCGGATCAAGCGGCGGATCTTTTGCTCGCTGACGCCAAAGCAGGAGCAGACCAAAGCGCTGTCATCATCCGTGTGGTCAGGCAGAGGAAGGCCGCGATAGCTGTAGATGGCTGCCTCCAGAGCCTCTTGCCCCATCACCGAGCAGTGCATCTTGGCGGGGGGCAGGCCGCCTAGGTAGTCAGCGATTTGGCGGTTGTCGATCCGCAGGGCTTCATCCAGAGTGAGGCCGGTGATCAGCTCCGTCAGAGCCGAGGAAGAGGCGATGGCGCTGGTGCAGCCGAAGGTTTGGAAGCTGGCAGCCAAGATGCGCTCGCTAGCCTCGTCCACCTTTAAGTAGAGCCGCAGGGCATCGCCGCAGGTGATGCTGCCCACTTCTCCCACCACCACCCGAACACCAGGCTCGGAGCTGGGATCCATCGCCCCTTGGTTTTTGGGGTGGTAGAAGAGTTCCAAAACTTTTTCGCTGTAGTCCCACATGGCTGGATCCTGAGTTGAGGATGCTAACGGTCGAGCGAAGATGAGTTTGAGCCGGGCGGTCAGCGGTGAGCCAGTTCCCGCTCCTGCTGTTGCAGCCAGTCTTCCGCCTCGTGGCTGAAGGGGGAGATGGCCCGCAAATGCTCGATGATCCCCGGCAAAACCTCCAGCACCCGCTCCACCTCTGCCGGCTGGGTAAAGCGGGAGAGGCTGAAGCGGATTGAGCCGTGCAAAACGGTGTAGGGCAGGCGCATGGCCCGCAGCACATGGGAGGGCTCCAGGGATCCGGAAGTGCAGGCGGAGCCGGAGGAGGCGCAGATGCCGTATTTGTTCAGCCAGAAGAGGATCGCTTCCCCTTCCACGAACTTGAAGCCCAAGTTGGTGGTGTTGGGCAGCCGCTGAGTGGGGTGGCCGTTAACCTGGACATCCGGGATCCGCTGTAGCAAGCCCTGCTCCAAGCGATCCCGCAGCAGCCGCTCATGGGGATCCCCCAGGTGGGCTTGGGCCAGCTCAGCCGCTTTGCCCAGGGCGATGATGCCCGGCACATTTTCCGTCCCGGCGCGGCGGCCTCGCTCCTGATGCCCTCCCAGCAGCAACGGACGGAAGCGCAAGCCCCGCCGCACATAGAGAGCGCCGATCCCCTTGGGGGCATGCAGCTTGTGCCCGGAAAGGGTGAGGAGATCCACCGGCAGGCGCTGCAGATCGAGAGGGATCTTGCCCACCGCCTGTACTGCGTCCACATGGACAACAGCCCCATAGCTGCGAGCCAGGGATCCCACCGCCTCGATGGGGAAAAGCACGCCCGTCTCGTTGTTGGCGGCCATGCAGCTCACCAGGGCAGTATCGCCGGTCAGGGCTGCTTCCAGCTCCAGCAAGTCCAGGCAGCCTTGCTCATCCACCGAGAGGTAGGTGACGCGGTAGCCTTGTTTTTCCAGGTGCTTGCAGACGTTGAGCACCGAGGCGTGCTCTACCTGCGTGGTGATGATGTGGCGCTTCTGGGGTTGGGCTGCCAAGGCTGCATAAATGGCCGTGGTGTTGCCTTCGGTGCCGCCACTGGTGAAGACAATCTCCGTCGGGTCGGCTCCCAGAAGGGCTGCCACCTGTTCGCGGGCTTGGTTAAGGGCACGCCCCACCTGGCCGCCAAAACTGTGCATCGAGGAGGGGTTGCCGTAGAAGGTCTGCAAATAGGGCAGCATCGCCTCCAGAACCAGGGGATCCACGGCGGTGGTGGCGTTGTTGTCCAGGTAGATCACGGGGTTCATACAGGCTCCGAATCGATACAAGGTAGGGGTTGGGCAACGTTAAACGGCTTGCGGAGCGTGGGAATGGCACTGCTTTGGGCAAATGCGGGCGCAAGCCTGACAGCCGATGCAGAGGGCGGCATTGAGGATGGTCATCACTTTGCGCTCACTTTCTTCTTCCTCTTCGTTGTCGACAAACTCGCCGTCTTCGTTGAGGGCTCTGAGGGCGAACACACCCCGGCCACAGACCTTGAGGCAACGGCTACAGCCGAGGCAGCGGGTGATATCCAGGCTTTCGATAAACTGTGGGATCCAGGGCAGTCCGCCTTTGGTGAGAGCAGTTACAGTAGCCATAGCCGCGTCTCCAAAAGATGAGGTCTCAAGATCGGGAAGATTTGCTGTCCAGGGCCTGGTTGACCAACCAGGTGCGGTAAAACTTGAGGGCCACCGTTTCGATGAGGTCGTAGTCTTCCACCACTTCGATGCCGGCCTCGCGAATACGCTTCATGGGGCAATCGCCGATCTTGGAGACCAGCACGGCTCGGCAATCCCTGATGAGATCCAGGATTTGCTCTAGGTTGTTGTCCTCCCCGGATCCCCCGTGGCAGTACTGCGGGATCTTGCGGTGGCCGACAAACTGCGCCCCACGGGCGTTGACCTCGTAGATCAAAAACTCCCGTGCATGGCCGAAGTGGCGATTGACCAGGCCGCCGCCTTTGCTGGCTACGGCCACCAGGATGGAGGGGCTGTCGGGAGGCAGGTCGGCTGTCCAGTGGGTCGGGGCTGCCTGCTGCTGAGCTTGCAGTTGGGCAATGCTTGCCTGTACCTGGCGGCGTTTTTCGGGGTCGTACTCGGGGGTCATCTGCATAAAGCGCTCCTTGGTGAACTCTTGGCTGCGGTCTTCCCCCAGAAGGCCCACCGCGTCCGCCCGACACTGGCGACAGTGGCGCATCATCCGCATGTTGCCGGAGCACCGATCTTGCAGGGCTTTCAACTCCTGAGGGGTGGGGCCCCGCTGGCCGATAAGGCCGAAGTAGGTGCCGTGTTCAGGCGCCGAGATCAGGGGCATGATGTTGTGCAAGAAAGCCCCTTTCTCCTGGATCACCCGGTTCACTTCCAAGAGGTGGGTGTCGTTGATGCCGGGAATGAGAACGGAGTTGACTTTGCAGAGGATGTCTGCCTCCCGCAGCAGATCCAGGCTTTCCATCTGCCGTTCGTGCAGGATGCGGGCTGCCTCCACCCCTCGAATGCGCTTGCGCCGCCAGCGGATCCAGGGGTAGATCTTGGCTCCGATCTCTGGATCCACCATGTTGATGGTCAGAGTGACGTGGTCGATGTTCAGCCGTTTGATCTCGTCGATGTAGTCCGGCAACATCAGGCCGTTGGTGGAAAGGCAAAGCTTGAGATCCGGAGCTTTCTCGGCAATGCGGGCAAAGGTCTCGAAGGTTTGCTTGGGGTTGGCCAAGGGATCCCCAGGCCCAGCAATGCCCACCACCGTCAGTTGCGGGATCTTGCCGGCAATCACCAGCACTTTGTGGGCGGCTTCCGCCGGGGTAAGCAGCTCGCTGACCACACCGGGCCGGCTCTCGTTGGCACAGTCGAACTTGCGGTTGCAGTAGTTGCACTGGATGTTGCAGGCGGGGGCTACCGCCACGTGCATGCGGGCGTAGTGATGGTGAGCCGCTTCGCTGTAGCAGGGATGGGTGGCGATGCGTTGCTGCAGATGAGGGGGGAGAGCCTGGCGGGGGCTGCTGCTGCAAGCGCAGGCCGATGGGGAAGGGGATCCCTGGCGGGGCGGAGTTGAAAGGGGCGGCATAGTGGGGTCAACCAGGGGATAGAACGTTACTGGCGGTTATATCAACCGCCCTCTGCCCGCTCCGTTGCACTCAGCCCGGTAGAACTGATCGAGTTTATTGGCTTTGTACTCAAGACCTGCAAAGCCTGATGGCAGGCCAAATCCAACTTTTTTTAGGGGTCAAGGGTCTGGTTTTTCAAGGCCGGGGATGCCGTATTTTGACCCAAAGGGGCGGGGGATCCGGCTGTGGGGAGGATCCCCGGAATCCCTGATTCGACAAGGGCTTGGGGCAATGCTTAGGAAATACTAAAAATCTGCTCAGATGCACTCAAGCGCCGCAGCCTCGGCTGCGTTTTGCATCAATTGCTACGATTTAATATCGTATCAGCCCAAAAGTGTATTGAAAATAGCCGTTTGAGTTTGAGGAAAGATCCCCCTGGGGCAAAGTCCTCGCCAAGGAAGTGAAGACTATTGCGGCGGCAGGCCGTCGGACTTTCTTGTTGTGACAGGGGGGATGTACTCGCTCAAATACCCATACCCTTCCCCGAAAATACCGGATCCCTGCGGGCAAAAGACTCAACCCCCTGCCCTCAGAAAAACTTTTTTTGCCCTCTGGGCCAAGCTTCCAGGGTTTGAGTACATCGGCAATAACTCAATCAATCCTGATCGCCCGCTGCCAAGCCTGAGCCACCGCAGCCGCTTGCTATAAGCGGGGGAACAGAAACCCAACGGTTCTGCCCCTCTGTTGAGACTCGCCCCCTGCTTCCCAACCGGTGAGCTTATGTC
>NZ_JANSHW010000518.1:0-547 GCF_047461815.1 Synechococcus sp. R6-10 | reverse complement strand
CTCCACTCGCGCAGGTAGTCCGACCAGGGCAGCCCTGTCATCGGGTCATAGCTGCGCCCGATTTCCGAGAGTAGGTCGTACACGCTGATGACGCCAATCAGTCGGTCGCCTTCCACAACGGGCATCAGCGGTTGGCGATGGCGTTGCAGCCATTCGGCGACGACGCGCAAAGGCGTCTGCGGCGTGGCGACCATCAGTTCGGTGGTCATCACCTCGCGCACAGGCGTATCGGGGGCGACGCCCAGCAACTGCTCCAACTCCACAAGCCCCAGCACTTGCCCACTTTCGTACACGGGCAGCCCTTGCAAGCGGTGCCCCCGCATCAGCATCAGCGCCGTCTCAATCGTGTGGTCGGGATTGACCCATACGCGGACGGGCTGAATCAGGGTTTGAATGGTGCGCATGAGATGTTCGCGCCCCCTCGCGCGGCTGGCGTCGTTCTCCAGTGTGTGCTGTGAGATACCCTCCAGCACGCGCCAGGCTTTCGGGTTCACAGCCACACCTCCGCACTGTCCTTTCCTAAAGTATACGCCAAAACACACATGGT
>NZ_JANSHW010000517.1:0-3822 GCF_047461815.1 Synechococcus sp. R6-10 | reverse complement strand
GGGCAGGAGAGGCAGGATGTCTTGCTGCGGGATGAGCTGGCCCGTCGGGTTGTGGGGGTTGTTCAGCCAGAGCACTCGGCTCCCTTTGCCTGCCGCCGGAAGGGGTTCCTGCAGAAGGGTAAAACCGGCGGATCCCTGGCCGGGGAAAAAAGGCAGCGGCTTGATGGTCGCCCCTGCTGCCCGCAGAGCCCGCGCATACTCCCCAAAAGCAGGCTGGGGCAGCCATACCTCCCGCCCTTGCGCATCCCGGGCTGCCCAGGTGAGCAACTCCGCTGCCCCATTGCCCACAAAGATCCACTCAGGATCGACGGCCCAATGGTTGGCCAAACAGATGCGCAAGTCCCGATAGTCGGGATCCGGGTAGCGGCTGATTACAACCGGGTCTGCTGCAGACAGCGCCTGAGTCAGAGCTTGCAAGACCGATTCCGGTGGGCCCAGCGGATTCAAGCTGGCCGAAAAATCCAGAATCTCCTGGGGAGAGCAGCCAGCGATTGCTGCTCCCCAAGCCCAATTGCCACCATGTCGAGGCTGCTCCACGCCCTACCCAGCAGCCGAGTCCCAACCCGGCAAAATTAAGATTTCCCCCCTGCTACTGCTTCGCGGAATGACTTGCCCGCCGTAAAAGTGGGGACGATGCTCTCTGGGATCACCATTTTTTGGTTGGTTTTCGGGTTGCGACCTTCCCGCTCTTTGCGCTTGCGAGCCTCAAAGGAGCCGAAGCCCACCAGGGTCACCTTCCCCTTGGGTTCACCGTTTTCATCGCGGGATGCGACCTCTTCGACAATGATCTCCAGTGCGGCGGAAATGACAGCCTCCGCTTCTTTTTTGGTTACATTGGCGCGATGAGCGACGGCATCAACAAGTTCTGCCTTGTTCATCCTGATCTCCTTTTGAGTTAGGCAATAAAGTTAGAGCGTTCCCTGGATCGCGGATTCGCTCAGGCGTTGCAGAGCGGCCACGGCCCAGAGTGTTCTCAGTGTGTGGGAGCGGGGCTTGCCCTGCAATGCGCCAAGGCGCCACCGGCGCGAATGGCAGGATTGTGGCAGTTGAGCTCCAAATCACTGACATATTCTACAGCTAAGTTAGGGCAGAAGCCCGCTGGGAAAGGGGTTCTAGGGGATCTTAACGCAATTTTCTGGGAGACAAGAGACTGCATATACCCAGTTGGCTCGGATCCGACAGAAAGCTAGGGCTCACGACTCGGGTCGGAAGTAGGCCCGCATCACCTCTCGAAAGATGGGAGCGGCCCGTGATCCACCCCCACCGCCGCTGTTTTCCAGAAAGACCACGACCACCAATTCGGGCCGGTCGTAGGGAGCATAGCCAACATACCAAGCGTGGGATCGCCGCGGCGGATCCTCTGCGGTGCCGGTTTTACCAGCCGTTGGGGGAAATCCTGGCCCCAGGTTGGCGTTGCCGCCAGTGCCGTAAACCACGACATCTCGCAGCCCCTGCTGCAGGATCTCCAGGGTGGCAGGGGAAAGACCTACCTTTTGGCGCAGCGGCACAGGGCTTTCCGGGATCACCTGGTGCGAGAGCAAGGGGCGCACCCGCCAGCCCCCATTGGCCACTGCCGCCGTTACCACCGCCATTTGCAGCGGCGTAGCGGTAATAAATCCCTGGCCGATGGACATGTTGACCGTGTCGCCCACATACCAGGGCTCGCGCCAGTGGCGCTGCTTCCACTCAGCATCCGGCACCAGACCCGCGGCTTCCCCTTTGAGGCCAATCCCGGTCAGTTGTCCCAACCCAAAGCGGCGCGACCATTCTTGCAAGGGGGCAGCCTTGGTGCCGAGAGCAATTTGGTAGAAAAAGGTGTCGCTGCTGTAGGCCATCGCCTGCCGGTAGTTCAGCCGTCCGAAGCCGGCGCGGTTCCAGTCCCAGAAGCGCCACCCTCCCACCTGGATGTAGGGGCCGGTCTGCAGCACCGTATTCGGGGGAAAGGCTCCCGACTCAATCCCGGCAGCGGTGGTGATGATTTTGTAGGTGCTGGCGGGGGGATAGGGCCGCAGGCCGCGGTTGAGGAAGGGAAAATCCTGCTGCTGCAGGCTCTCCCACTGGGCTTGGGTGATGCGGCTGGAAAAGAGGTTGGGATCAAAGGTGGGATAGCTGGCCATGGCCAGGATCGAGCCATCGCTGGGATCCATGGCGATCACCGCTCCTTTTTGCTGGCCGAGGGCTCGCTCTGCCGCCTGCTGCAGCCGCACATCCAAAGTGAGCTGCAGGGTGTTGCCCGGTTGGGGCGCTTGTTCCCCCAGCACCCGCAGCACCTCTCCCATGGCGTCCACCTCCACCTGTCGCCCGCCCCATTGGCCGCGCAGATGGTTCTCGAACAATTCCTCCACTCCCATCAGGCCAACGATATCCCCCAGGCGATAGCTAGGGTCGGCCCGCAGTTGCTCTAGGGGGATCTCGCCGGTGTAGCCCAGCAGGTGAGCAGCCAAGTCGCCATGGGGATAAAACCGCGCTGTCTCCGCCTCCACCATCACCCCCGGCAGCTCGCGGCTCATCTCCTCCAGTTGAATGACCACCTGGGGGCTGGCGTTGCGCAGGATGCGCACGGGAAACGGGGAACGATATCCGGCCTGTTCCAGTTTCTGGGCGATCTCCTCGGGGGCCATGTTCAAGTATTCTGCCAACTTGGGGATCATCTCCTGCCAGCGCTGCCGCGACTGCACCAGAGGCCAGAGGAAGACCGAGTGGGACAATTGGCTGCCCGCCAGCAATACGCCGTTGCGATCCACAATGCGTCCGCGTTCTGGCGGCTGGGGCAACAGGCGAATGCGGTTGGTATCGGCCAGCTGGCGGTAATACTGGGTGCGCGCCAACTGCAGGTAGGCCAGACGGGATCCCAGCCCTCCAAACAGCAGCAGACTGGTCAGCAAGAGCAAGACAACGGCCCGATAGCCCTGCCCCACCGTTTTGGCCGATGCGGATCCCAGCCAACGAGGACTACCGCCGTCCGGCAGGGGTGGGGGAAGTACCCGGCGGGGGGCAGGCGGTCTGGAATGGGGGGAGAACAGGGCTTGCGGATCCCGTCCTGCCAAGGTGTGGGGGCTTCGCGCGGCGTTGCTGACGGGGTAGAGTTTGGCCATGAACTTGCCAGAAGAATTGCAACCCATACACCCAAAATCAAGAGGAGATGCCCGCTCTTGGGCGGGCCCTCTCAGCATCCATCCAGTATCCCTGGCTGCGGCAAGCCTCGTCCAGGAGTGGCAGCGTGGATAGAGCAGAACAACAGCGGCTACGCCAGGCTGCCTGGCTGATGGTGGGCAATGGCCTGCGCCTGGGGTTGTCTGGGGCCTATTTCATCCTCTTGGCGCGGCTGTTGGGGCCGGAAGCCTTCGGGGTTTTCTCCGCCATCTTGGCCTGCAGCAACCTGGCCGCCCCGTTTGGCTATTTGGGCCAATCGGAACTGCTGATCCAGCGCCTCAGCCGGCAGGGATCCCCGACTTGCACCCAGGGGGTTGGCCCCAGCTTATGGTTGGCGGGATTGGGCTGTGGGGGGATGGCGCTGGTGTTGTGGCCCCTCTTGAGCGTTTGGCTGGCCGGGACGCCGGCAGCGGTGGTGGGGGTATTGCTTTTGAGCGATCTGCTGTTCATCGCGGTGCCAGAGGTGTACAGGGGGATCCTGATCGGGAGAGAGCAGGTTGCCGGCGTAGCCCTCATCGACACGGGCATGGCGCTGGGGCGATTGGGGGCAGTATTGCTGGCGGTGGCCTTAGGCTGGGGATCCCTGGTGCAATGGGCTGTTCTGTACGGCCTGATGGTGTTGGTCGTGCTGCTGCTGATCGCGAGGGGGAAGGGGCGGTGGAGCGAGCC
>NZ_JANSHW010000516.1:0-1050 GCF_047461815.1 Synechococcus sp. R6-10 | reverse complement strand
TCGACGGCACGGAACTTACCCCGCGCACCCAAACGGGCGACCACATCACCCCGCGCTGGTCGCCCGCGAAGTGAACCTGTGGGTTAGGAGTGAAGTTGTATCCCCCCTCCTAACCTCCTGATAAGGGTACATCGGTCGGGTACAAAAAAAGTGCCGCTTGGGGTAAATTTCATCCACTATGATAACACCCAAACGGCACAACACGGCAGAAGAGTACCCGATCGCAACGCTGATGCAACACCTCCAACACGCACTCACACCAACGCAACTCGACCGACTCCACTGGCTCCTGTTCGCCCTCATCGCGCTCGGCACACTCGCCCAAACCCGCGTCTGCCTCTACCTCGCGCAACTCACCCACATCGCCCCCAACACTTGGCGACAACGCCTCAAGCGATTCCGACAACAACCCTTCCCTGAACAGACCCTGTTCCCGACCTTGCTGCGCCTCGTGGTGGCGTGGTTGCGCCTGCCCGAAGTGTTCCTCGCCTTAGACGCCACCACGCTGGGCAACCGCTGGACGGTGCTGGCACTGGGCGTGGTGGTTCACCACCACACTATTCCCATCGCGTGGAAGGTCGTGCGGGGCAACACCAAAGGCGCGTGGCTGCCGTTGTGCGAAGCGATGCTTGCCCTGTTGCGTGGCGCGTTGCCGAAGTCTATGCCTGTATATGTGCTAACCGATCGGGGCTTGTGGTCGCCTGAGTTGTTTGCCGCGATCGTGCGCAACGGGTGGCATCCGTTGATGCGCATCAACGCGCAGGGGTATTTCCGTCCGCTGTGGGGGCGTCGGAAGCGTGCGTTAGCGTCGTTGTGTCCTGCGCGGGCGGGTCAGCAGGTGGTGCTTGCTGGGGAGGCGTTTCGGTATCGGTTGCGGTGTACTTTGGTGGTGTTTTGGGGCGAAGGGGCACAGGAGCCGTGGTATCTGTTGACGGACTTGCCTGCGCGTGCGGTGTGTGGGTCGTGGTATGGGTATCGGATGTGGATAGAGCAGGGGTTTCGTTGGCTCAAGCGTGGGTGTTTTGGGTGGCATCGGTGTCGTGTGGGTTC
>NZ_JANSHW010000515.1:0-2479 GCF_047461815.1 Synechococcus sp. R6-10 | reverse complement strand
GTCGGCTATGGTCAGGGCCTTGAGATCCTCTGTCTCTGGCCGGGCTTTCTCTGGAGCTGGGGTCGGTGCGGCTGCAGGTGGGGAAGTTCGTCGGGCTTCGGCTAGCGCTGCAGCTAGGGCACGGTTTTCCACTTGAGCCGCTTGCAGTTGGGCCTGGAGCTGGCTCACTTGGGCTTGGGCTTGCTGCAAGCGATCTTGAGTTTCTCGCAGTTGGGCTTGGGTTTCTTGGAGCTGCACTTGCAGGCGGTGGGTGGCCTCGGCAGCTTCTTGGCGAACGTGGGCCAGGTCGGCAGTTAAGCGCTGCTTCGTAGACTGGGCCAGTTGGAGTTGGTGTTGGTGCTCCTGCAGCGACTGGTTCAGGGCAGCCACTTGGGCTTCCATTTGCTGCAGAGCATGACGCAGGTGGGTTTGCTCTTGGAGCTGCTGTGCCTGATCCTGCTGTATCTTCTGCTGCTCCTGCAGTTGGGATCCCAGCTTTTGCAGCTGGTGTTTGGCCTGAGATTGCCATTCTGTCAACTCGTGGCAGCGGCGCCGCAGGGTCTCCAGCTCTGCTTGGGCGGCTTGCAGTTGCGCGGATCCCTGAGTTTGCTGGGCTTGGAGTTGCTCCTCCAGTTCCCGAATGCGCTGTTGGGCAGCCTTTTGTTGTTCTGTCTCCTGTTGAATTTGGGCTTCCAATTGGGCAATGCGCTGCTGCTGTTCCTGCTGGCGGGCTTGATGGTCGGCAACCTGCTGCAGCGATTGTTCGACCAGGAGCTGTTGCTGCTGCCGCTGCTGCTCCAGTTGCGCTTCTAAGATGGCAATTTGCTCTTGGTAGCGCTCCAGCTGGGCTTTGTATTGCTGGGTAACTCTGTAGGTCTCTTGGGCTACCTGTAGAGGGGAGACATAAAGAGGGGGCTGATCGGGAATGGTGGACCACTGCTCCACCATCACCTCCCAACTGTTGGCAGCTCCTTTCTGGCGCCGCAGCCGCTGCTGCTTGTCCAAGGCCCATTCCAACCAGTGGGGTTGTACCCAGCCCTGCTGCACCAAGATCTCCCCCAGCTTGCGCTCCGGGTGCTGCCGCTGCTGAATCAGAGCCTGATGGATGTGCTCCAGCTCCAGATACCCATGCAGCATCAAGATCTCGCCGATACGCACCAGTTCGACCGGGATCAACGGATAGAGATCTCGGGGGGCAACCCAGCCGTGCTGCATACACAGCTCCCCCAACATCAAGGGGTTGTCGGCCTTTTCCCACATGGCCTGAGCCAGTTGGGCGGGGGTGAGCAGTCCTGCTCGGTTGAGGGCTTCTCCCAAGCGGATCTCAAACTTTTCCTGCTCGATGGCGGTTGGGGTGGGGCTGGTCGGCGGATTCATTGGGCCTCTCGGACGGGAAGAGTAAGCTCTGCTACAACTATCGTAGTGGAAAATCCTTAGAGAAGTACCATTCTGCAACCGAAACGCATTTTGTCAAGCCGAGGATCCACGGATTTTGCCGGAAGGTCGCTTTTTAAGTCCTAAGAGGGGCGCTGTTCTTGGCTTTGGGCAAACTGTTGCAGCCGCCGCAGCATCAGCAATTGTCCCAAGCCCAAGGGCAGGAGAGAGACGGCCTCTACCCGCAACTGCACCCAGCCGTTCCCCCACAGCCAGTCACAGTAGCCATCGGCTCCTCCCCACATCAGCAGGCGCAGCCGTTCCGGCAGCAGGGTTTCCACCTGGTGCATGATCGAGAGGGGGCCCCATTGGGCCGCAAAGGTGCTGCCCAGCTCCAGCCTTTCGGGAAGGGATCCCTGCAGTTGCTGGGGCCAGATCCACTGCTGCAACAATCCCACCTCTGTCAGACAGCGCTGCATCGTCGATGCACTGGCCTCGACTTCAACCCGGATGGTGGATGATTGAAATGTTCCTAACATATCCGTTCCGCATGGGCGAGCTGGTGACCGGCACAACAGTCTGTGCCACGGTTCTCCCGGCGATGCCTGACTCTATTCTGGTCAATTTGTGGGGTTTGCCCACCCTTTCTCAGCAATCTTGTCTTTGAATCGTCCCCACTTGGTTGCCATCTTCGCCCAGAGCTTGGATGGAAAGATCGCAGCCCATCGAGCGCAGAGGCCCTCCTTCAGCAGCCCTGAGGACTATCGGCACTTGGAAACCCAAGCTGCCCAGCAACAGGCTTTGATCATGGGGGCCGCCACTCTGCGGGCCTACGGCACCAGTCTGCGTATTCGGGATCCCGAGTTGATCCAACGCAGAACCGCTCAGGGCCTCTCTCCCCAGCCCCTGACGATCATCTGTTCCGACAGCGGGGATATTCCTGAGGATTTGCCGTTTTTTCGCCAGCCCCTCACCCGTTGGCTGTGGACAACTCCCAAGGGATCCCGGATTTGGCGAAACCGAACCGGCTTTGAAGACATCTGGGTGGCTGCCGATTGGGATCTGCCGGCACGGCTGGCCCGCCTGCGCAGCTTGGGCATTGAACGGGTGGGGTTGTTGGGCGGGG
>NZ_JANSHW010000514.1:0-561 GCF_047461815.1 Synechococcus sp. R6-10 | reverse complement strand
ATGTGAACGCCTTTCCTTCTACGGCGACCTGCAGATAGACCCCGAACGGTTATTTTCCGATTACTTAGAAGAAATGCTCGCTCGATATAGCGACGGGATGATGCGAGACATCGTGCGGACGATTGACGAGGAGCAGAACGAGGCAATCCGTACCGATAAACCTTGTATCGTAGTTGTCGGCAGACCAGGCACGGGTAAAACTTCTGTGGCTTTGCATCGTATTGCCTACCTGAACTATAAGCGGCAGCATGAAAGCAGGGGTGGACGGCGGACGACCCACTTTGCGTACATCAGCCCTACCGTAAGATTATGTGCATACACCAGCGGTGTTTTTAGGAACATCCCAGACACATCTCCAGAGTACTGGAGTGCTGACAGCTTAATGGACGAAATTATCAAAACACACTACAGCCATTTCCTGTCCAGAAGACTGCCATCAATTGAAGATAGGCTGGGCTACGAAGAGCGAATGCTGCAAGAGCGTGAACAACTAAGTAAAGCAATCTATCTGTTCCATACTGAAGAGCCTCAATCTGCACTCCTAAATGTATTTATGGAAGG
>NZ_JANSHW010000513.1:0-1900 GCF_047461815.1 Synechococcus sp. R6-10 | reverse complement strand
TTGCAGGAGTACATCACAAGGGTATGATCTTAAGAGAAGGATGTAGGACATTAAAAAATGTCAGATATACCACCACAACCTTTAACCGGGAAGGCTCTGCTCCAGAAGGTCGAAGCGTTGGGGCATCTTCCACGCCGAGAAACGGCAAAGCGATGTGGCTATGTAACCATGACCAAGACCAACAAGCCTCGCGTCAACTTGAATGAGTTCTATGACGCGGTGCTGGCGGCAAAAGGTCTGAGTCTCAGCCCAAGTTCCAGCCGGGACAAGCGCGGTCGTGAGCCAACCTTTCGGGTCAGCGTTCACAAAAATGGGCAGTTGATCATTGGGTCGGCCTACACCGAAAAAATGAATCTCAAACCCGGGGATGAGTTCGAGATTCAGCTAGGTTACAAGCACATTCACCTCAAGCAAGTGCTAAACGGCCAGGTGGTGGAGGAGTCAACCCCAAGTAAAGAAGCTTCCCCCAAAGCGACTCGCGGTCGCCGGAAAAAAACTGCTGGGGCTTGAGCCGCTGCCGGGCCGGGAGTGAGGAGAAGGGATCCAGTTGACGAACTGTCACTGCGCAGCTTTCTTCCCGCTTTGCCCTCTTTAAGATGGGATCCAAAGCCTAGGTTCACCCTCTTTCTGACCCTAGATAAGGATCCCTATGCAACAGAAGGTTCAGCCACCCCTCAAGTTTTTGCCGCCGCGATTGACGCCTTGGGTCGTTCATTTCGCTCAAGCAGGCTTGCCCCTTTGGTTGCGATGGACCAAAGGGATCCCTCGCGTTGAAGTAGAGGGGGGAGAGCGTTTGGCTCAGCTTTATCAGCAGTTTGAGGCGGGCAAGATTCGCCTGTTGGTGGCGTTTCGACACCCGACCCTCGATGATCCCCCCTGCTTGATGTACTTGTTCGCCCATCTCCTGCCGCAGGTGGCCCAACGCCAGGGGATCCGCTTTCGGGGCCGACCCCACGTTTTGTTTGTTTATGACCGCGGCCTACCTCTGTGGCTGGGATCCGTTGCCCGTTGGGGCTTGCCGCGCTTGGGCGGGATCCCGATTTTGCGAGGCCGTCTGGATCGGGCAGGGCTAAAGAGTTCTCGTGAGCAGTTTGTATCGGGCCGATATCCGCTGGCGGTAGCTCCAGAAGGAACGATCAACGGTATGAGCAGTCTTCTCAACCCGTTGGAGCCGGGGGTAGCCCAGATGAGCTTTTGGGCGGTGGAGGATCTGCACAAGGCGGGACGGCCAGAGCAGGTGCTGATCCTGCCGGTAGGCCTTCGCTATTCCTACCTACGGGATCCCAGTGCCGCTCTGAATAGATTGCTCAGCCGCATGGAGGCCGATTGCAAGCTGCCACCCCCGCGCTCAACCCATGCCAGTCAGGCCTTTTTGCTGGCCCGTATCCTTCGCTTGGGAGAACACCTGCTCCAGGTCATGCAGACCTTCTATGAGCGCTTCTATGCCCCTGCTCTTCCTGCTGCAGATAGAGCCCAAGTTAAAGAGGGGGATCTGTTGGCGCGTCTTCAAAGCTTGTCAGATCTGGCCCTGCGGGTGGCCGAGCAACATTTCGGCCTAGAGCCTCAAGGAGACTTCATCGAGCGGCGGCACCGCATCGAACAGGCGGGCTGGGCCTGGATCTACCGCGAAGATATTGCCGATATTGCTGCTCTCTCGGCTTTGGAAAGGGGGCTGGCCAATCGAGTGGCTGCTGAGGCCAGTTTTCACCTCTGGCACATGCGCTTGGCGGAAACCTTGATGGTGTTTGCGGTGCGCCCTGTACCTGAGCAGCCCAGTTTGAGTCTGGATGAGTTGGCGGAAACCGCCCTGCGCCTCTGGAGTCTGCTGGCTTGGATCAAAGGAGAAAATCCCGTCGGAACTGCTCCCCCCCGCTTGGGACCCCGCCTGGCCCGTTTCAGC
>NZ_JANSHW010000512.1:0-1112 GCF_047461815.1 Synechococcus sp. R6-10 | reverse complement strand
TAATCCGTACTGAACATATTATACATTATTTTCAGTATAGTTGAGCTTATTATTGACTAGAGTCATGCTCTGATTTCTTCCTGCTTCCACGACCCATGACTGGTAGCGGAGTTGGCCTCTATGGTCGTTTCAGGTTAGTCTGAGACGCCCGAGCTACTGAGAAAAGCCCCGCCCTACCGCTATGGGGAAGTAAGCTAACGGCGCGCAGAGGACGTCAACAACCTTGGTCAGCAAACATGGACGGAGAGGGAGGGATTCGAACCCTCGACGGAGCTTTTGGGCCCCGTAACTTCTTAGCAGGAAGCCGCTTTCGACCACTCAGCCACCTCTCCAGGGCCAGGAAGGGCAATGGCAAGCTGGGATCCAGCCACCAGTTCACTCATTGTAGGGGATGGGATCCCACCCGGCAACTGCCCCCTGACCCGCCCTGCAAAGACTCCGTCCCGCTATCGCGATCAGCCGGGATCCCTCCTGGGGTTGGGTGAGTCTAGCTCACCACCTGCAGGTAAATATCGAAGCTGCCGCTATTGTCGCCGTAGCTGCCCTTGGCGTCATTGATGTTGAAGGCAATATCCAGGTTGGGATCCAGATCCACCTCTTGGGGCTGCTCTGGCGAGGACTCGAAAACCTGATGGGCCACCAGTTGGGCGTTGGGTTGAAACAGCACAATCCCGTAGCGGCAGAGGCCCGGGTAGCGCCACTCCTCAGGGGTCGGGATCCCTTTGCCAAGGGGCGAGCGGATGCTGGTGGAAAACGAGAAGCCATAGCGCCAAGCCACATTCCTGGGGAAAAAGCGGATACGGCTGGCCCGCAACGGACGCCCTTGCCAGCGTAAAATGTTGCCCGCCTCTTGGTTCACCCGCAGGTCACGGAAAGCCATCCAAGCCTGTAAAGCTTCTTCTTCAGGTTGGATCCCTTCGATGGCCAGGGCCTGGCTCCAATCCAAGTCACTGCCATCGCAGGTGATCTGCCGCGGAATTTGCGCCAAATCCAGTTGTGCCAACCCCAGAGTATCAGACGCAGATTGGGTAAACATCTATCTCTGATACATTTACGCTGAACACTGCTGAACATCACTGTTCAACTATGCAGCGATAGCATTCTGTTTGTTT
>NZ_JANSHW010000511.1:0-1243 GCF_047461815.1 Synechococcus sp. R6-10 | reverse complement strand
TGGGGATGATGCGGGTCACCTTGCCCAAATACACCTGCCCCTCTTCCACCCGCCGCACCAGATTTTCGATCATCGCCCGCGCCGCCTCCGCCTGGCCGCCCACCGAGGAAGACACGGTGATTGTGCCGTCGTCGCTGATGTCCACCTTGGCCCCTGTCGCTTCGGTGATGCCGCGCACGGTCTTGCCACCGGGGCCGATGATCTTGCCGATGTCCTCCGGATCCACCTTGAACGTGAGCAGACGGGGAGCCGTTTTGGCCAACTGGGGTCGAGGCGCAGCAATCGTCTCCAGCATCTTGTCGAGGATGAACTCGCGTCCGGCCTTGGCTTGCCGGATGGCCTGTTCCACCACGTCAACGGTGATGCCGGTGATTTTCATGTCCATTTGCAGAGCGGTGATCCCCGCCCGCGTACCGGCCACCTTGAAGTCCATGTCGCCCAGAAAGTCCTCGATCCCCTGGATGTCGGTGAGGATGCGCACCTCGTCCCCCTCCTTGATAAGACCCATGGCCACCCCGCTGACCGGCGCTTTGATCGGCACCCCAGCATCCATTAGGGAAAGAGTGGAGCCACAGACGGATCCCATCGAGGTGGAGCCGTTGGAGGAGAGCACTTCCGAGACCACCCTCACCACATAGGGAAACTCCTCTTCCTTGGGCAGCACCGGCACCAAGGCCCGCTCCGCCAGCGCCCCATGACCGATCTCCCGCCGTCCCGGGGAGCGTGAAGGCCGCGTTTCTCCCACTGAAAAGCCCGGAAAATTGTAGTGGTGCATGTAGCGCTTCTCATCCACCGGGTGCAAGTCGTCCAGCTCCTGGGCATCGCCGGGGGTGCCGAGGGTGGTAATGGAAAGGACTTGGGTGAGGCCGCGATTGAACAAGGCACTACCGTGAACCCTTGGGATCAAACCCACCCGGCAAGAGACCGGTCGCACCTCGTCCAGCTTGCGTCCATCCACCCGCACCCCCTCTTGCAGGATTTGCTGGCGCATCAGCTTCTTGAGCAGAGCCTTGAACTGGTTGTCCAACTCTTTGGGGTTTTCCAGAAGATAGAGCCGCAAGGGATCCCCCTCTGGCCGTTCCTGGATTTGGGCCTCCAGCTTGGCCTTGAGCTCCTCCAGTTGTTGTTCCCGGCTGGTCTTGTCCAAAAACTGCCTGAGAATGGAGCGAATGCCCTCCTGAGCCTGCTCTTCCACAAAAGCAATCAGCTCCTCGTTTTTGGGGGGAGGGGGCAGCTCTACCGG
>NZ_JANSHW010000510.1:0-2146 GCF_047461815.1 Synechococcus sp. R6-10 | reverse complement strand
ACCCCCCGATCCTGAAGCTGGAAAGTAAACCCGCCCGCAACCCCCAAATTGGGAATGGCCGGCGGCAGGATCGGGATCACCAATGCGCGGCTGATCCCGCCCAAAAAAGGCCCAAATAGCCGGTTGACAATCGCTTGCGCCGATTGCTCCGGTTGCCGCCGCTCTTCCCAGGGCTTGAGGGTGACAAAGATCAGCCCATTCCCCGGCGAGGGCCCGGTAAAGCTGAACCCCCCCACGATCACCCGATTTTCGATCTCAGGGATCCCCTCCAAAATAGCGGCGGCCTGCCGGATCACCCTGTCGGTATAGTTGAGGGAAACCCCCGGCGGCCCCTGGACAATGGTGATGAAAAAGCCCTGATCCTCATCCGGCACAAACCCCGTCGGCACAATTTGGAACAGCCAGTAGGTGAGGCCCAAACAGGCAATAAACCCCGTCACCACCAACAGCCGCAGCTTCACCACCAGCTCCAGCAGGCGGCAGTAGGCCGCTCGGATCCCTTCCACGGCGCGGTCAAACCAGCGCAGCAGCCAAAACATCTGCTCTGAGCGGGGGCGAATTAGCAGCGCCGACAAAGCCGGAGCCAAGGTAATGGCATTAAACGTGGACAGCGAAACCGACACGGCAATGGTGACGGCAAACTGCTGGTAGATGCGACCGCTGGTGCCAGGAAAGAAAGCAACAGGCACAAATAGCCCCAGCAGCACCAGCGTCGTGGCGATCACCGCCCCCAACACCTCGTTCATCCCCGCCGAGGCCCCCTGCAGAGGCCGCATGCCGCGGTCGCGGATGTAGCGGGAGATATTCTCCACCACCACAATGGTGTCGTCCACCACCAGACCGGTGGCCAGGGTGAGGCCGAACAGAGTCAAAGTGTTGATGGAAAAGCCAAACAGGCGCACAAAGGCGAAGGTCCCCAGCAGCGCCACCGGAATTGTAACGGTGGGAATGAGGGTGACGCGCCAATCTTGCAAAAAGATGAACAGTACCAGCACCACCAGGGCAATAGCCTGCAGCAGGGTAAAAATCACCTCCTGCACCGACTCGGTAATGAACAGGGTGGCGTCGAAAGGGATCTCGTAGATCAAGCCGGGCGGAAAACTCTCCGCCAGCTGCGCCAACGTCTGCCGCACCTGCCGCGACACCTCTAGGGCGTTGGCATCCGGTTGTTGGGTGATGGCGATCCCCACCGCCTCCTGCCCCCCGATGCGGAAGAACGTATCGTAGCTTTGGGCCCCCAGCTCTACCCGGCCCACATCGGCAATGCGCACCAAGCTGCCATCGGCGTTGGCCTTGAGAACAATCTGGGCGAACTCCTCCGGCTGCGACAGCCGCCCCGTGGCCTGGACGCTGATCTGAAACTCCTGATCCGGGGGGCTGGGCTGGCCGCCAATTTGGCCGGCGGGCACCTGGATATTCTGCTGGCGCACTGCGTTTACCACATCCAGAGCTGTCAGACCATAGCTGGCCAGCCGCGTCGGATCCAGCCAGATGCGCATGGCATAGGTGCGCTCCCCGAAAATGATGACATCGCTGACGCCGCGGATGCGCCGCAAAGCATCCCGCACAAACAGCTCCGCGTAGTTGCTCAAAAACAGCTCGTCGTATTCCCCCGCCTCTGAGCGCAGCGCCAACACCAGCACAAAGGCGCTGTCGCCGGCCTTTTCCACGCTGATGCCGTTTTGGATCACCTCCGCCGGCAGCCGGCCCTGGGCCCGCGCCACCCGGTTCTGCACATCCACAGCCGCCGTGTCCAGATCCCGATCCGGGCTGAAGGTAACGGTGATCTGGCTGGTGCCGTTGCTGCTGCTCACCGAGGCGATAGACCGTATACCCTCGACGCCGTTGATCTCCTGCTCCAGCACATTGGTTACCGCCGTCTCCACCGTCTCGGCGTTGGCCCCAGGATAAACAGCAGTCACCCTCACCGCTGGCGGCGCCACCTGTGGGTAGTAGTCCACCGGCAGTAGGGGAATGCTCACCGCCCCCACCAGCACGATCAGGATGGAGCAGACGCTGGCAAAAACAGGGCGGCGAATGAAAAAGTCAACAAACATAGTCCAGCGCAGTGAGGAGTAAACTACCCGACACCCGCGCTATGCGCAGGGTGCGGGCTTTATCCCAATCCCTAGCGGCCCCAGAGGAC
>NZ_JANSHW010000509.1:0-19740 GCF_047461815.1 Synechococcus sp. R6-10 | reverse complement strand
CGTGATGTTTCGCCCTTCCTTTTGGGGGGGCTGCTGCATTTCCGCCACTTCTTGTAAGTCTTTGAACAAGCGGTGCAGCAATTCTTCCCCCAACTCGGCGTGCTGGGCCTCACGACCGCGGAACATCACCGTGGCTTTCACCTTGTCTCCATCCCCCAAGAACTGTTGGGCGCTGCGCAGGCGCACGTTGTAGTCGTGCTCGCCGATGTTGTAGCGAAACTTCACTTCCTTGATCTCGGCAGTGTGTTGCTTCTTGCGGGCCTCCCGTTCTTTCTTCTCCTTCTCAAACTTGAACTTGCCGTAGTCCATGATGCGGCAGACGGGCGGGTCGGCCTTTTCGCTCACCAAGACCAAGTCCAGATCTTTTTCTTCTGCCAGGCGCAGGGCTTCGCGCGGGCTCATGATCCCCAACTGAGTGCCGTCGGTATCGATAAGGCGGATTTTGGGGAAGCGGATGCGCTCGTTGATAGCCGGCAGCTCTGCGCGCTGCTTGCGGGGGAAGCGGTCAGGTGGACGCTCTACGGTCAAGTTTTCCTCTCTCAACGAAATAACAACACAAGACAAATGCTAAGTAGGACTAGCCCCCTTCGGAGCAGTGCCGAACCCTGAGTTTGGACTCTCCAATCAAAGTCGGCCACTGGCCCGCAGGCCAAGGCAGGCTGCACCTATACTAACCGGCATTTTCCGTCTCTTTCTAGAGCCGTCAAGCGTTGTCAAGGCCCGCTCACTTGGGGATCCTGCCAGGCCGCGGTAGGATACCAAAGTGGCGATCTTGAACAGGATCGAGGGTTGTTTGTCGGCCAGCAGGGAGGGCAGAAGCGGTGCAGCTCGGTTTAACGGAACGGGAACTGACAGAGTTGGCCCAAAAGTCGGTTCAGCTCATCCTCAGCCCGCGGGAAGGGGATAGCGAAGCGCTGATCCAGTACAAGTCTTCGGCAGAATTTCGAGCGGGGGTGCATCTGGCCTGTGCGGCCATGGTGTTGGTCTTGGCAGAGAACAACGAGCGCCTCAGCCAGCAGTTGCAGGCTACTTTACAAAACTTATCTGCAGCCGTCGAGACACCCTCAGAGAAGGCTGCCGGAAGCTAGCCCAAGGATCCGCGAACGGGGGAGGAAAAGCCTTGGCTGAGGTGCGCAGCGAACGAGACTCAATGGGGGAGCGGCAACTACCCCAGTCGGTTTACTACGGCATCCAGACCGCCCGTGCCCTGGAGAACTTCCCCATCAGCGGCCTCAAGCCCCTGCCAGAGTATGTAGAAGCCTGCGTGCTGATCAAAAAAGCGGCGGCAGAGGTCAACGGCGAGCTGGGGTGCATTCCGGCAGAGGTGGCCAAGGCGATTGTCCAAGCGGCGGATGAGATCCTCCAGGGATCCCTGCGGGATCAGTTTGTGGTGGATGTGTACCAGGCGGGGGCGGGCACCTCCCACCACATGAATGTCAACGAAGTGCTGGCCAACCGCGCTCTGGAGATCCTGGGGGAGCCCAAGGGCCGCTACGAGCGGGTCAGCCCCAACGACCATGTCAACTACGGCCAGTCCACCAACGATGTCATCCCCACCGCCATTCGTCTGGCTGCCCTGCTGCGGGTGCGGCGGGATCTGCTGGGCACTCTAGACAATTTGGTGGCAGCCCTCGAGCAGAAGGCAAAAGACTTTCACGGGATCCTCAAGGCCGGTCGCACCCATTTGCAGGATGCGGTGCCGGTGCGGCTGGGGGACAGCTTTGGCGCCTACGCGGCCATCTTTGCCCAACACCGTCGCTGGATTGAGGAGGCCAGCCAGGCCCTGTGCAGCTTGGGGCTGGGGGGAAGCGCCGTCGGCACCGGCCTCAACACTCATCCCCAGTACCGGCAAAAGGTGGTGCAACGGCTGGCGGAATATACTCAGCTACCCCTGACCCCTGCCCCCCACCTGATGGCGGCGATGCAGAGCATGGCCCCCTTTGTGCATCTGTCGGGATCCCTGCGCAACCTGGCCCAAGATGGCATCAAGCTGGCCAACGACCTGCGGCTGATGGATTCTGGCCCCAAGACCGGCCTGAAGGAGATCCAACTGCCGCCGGTGCAGCCCGGCTCTTCCATCATGCCTGGCAAGTACAACCCGGTGATAGCCGAGATGTTGAACATGGTCTGTTTCCAGGTGATTGGGCTGGATACCGCCATCACCCTCGCAGCCCAAGCGGGGCAATTTGAGCTCAACGTGATGATGCCCCTGATTGCCTATGACCTCCTGCACAGCCTGCAGATTCTGAACAGCAGCCTGCGGGTCTTTGCCGAGCGCTGTATTCAAGGCATCACCCCCAAACCGGAGCGCTGCCGCGGCTACGCAGAAGGGACGCTGGCTTTGGTGACCGCCCTCAACCCCTACATCGGCTATTTGCAAGCTGCAGAAGTGGCCAAGGCTTCTTTGGAAACCGGCCAGTCCATTCGGCAGATTGTCTTAGAGCGCAACTTGATGACCCCGGAACAGGTGGCCAAGGTGCTGGATCTGGAGGCGATGAGCCAAATGCAGTCCTAACCCATTCGCTACAGTGGAGGCATACTGCTCCTGCCTGGCCATGACCATCGCCCCCTATCGCTGGCCCACCCAGCACGACTTGCCCGATACAGACGACACCCCCTTGGACAACGAGGATCAAGGCCGCCAATACCCCCTCCTCCGGGAACCGCTGCTGCTGCACTGGTCAGATCGGCAAGACTTTTTTGTGGCTTGCGATATGGGCCTTTACTACGCCCTACCCCAGCAGGTCATTGTTCCAGATTTGTTTCTGGTGCTGGGGGTTCCCCGTTGGCGGGATGGCACTGCCCGCAAAAGTTATGTGGTTTGGGATGAAGGGAATATCTTGCCTATTCTCATCTTGGAGATCATCTGCAACGACCAGGGGGAAGAAAAACCCGGACAAGCCAAATTCCAGCTCTACGAAAGGCGGCTGCGGATCCCCTACTACGTCACCTTCGAGCTAGAGACCGATGAGCTGAATGTTTATCAACTCCAGGGCGGACACTATGAGCTGCTCCCCGGCTCAGGCGCTGGAGAACATCCCCCAATTCTGTTGCCCGATTTGGACTTGAGTATCGGTCGGTGGTGGGGATCCTACGAGGGGCGAGAACGCTTTTGGGTGCGCTGGTATGATAGGGCAGGGCAATTGTTGCCTACGGGAGCTGAACTAGAACGGCAGCGGGCTGAATTGGAACGGCAACGGGCTGAATTGGAACGGCAGCGGGCAGAATTGGAACGCTCCCGAGCCGAACGACTGGCCCAGCGGCTACGGGAACTGGGAGAAGACCCTGAATTTTGATCAGCTTTTCCAGGGATCCCCAAAAAAGAAATCTCCACCTACCCCCTACACTGGAATCCTGGCATTCCAGGGGGACATGATGACCAGACAGCGACTCAGTTTGTGGACGAAGCTGGCCTATGGGGTGGGGGATCTGGGCACAGGCATGACGGCCAACATCCTCATCTTTTTCCTGCTGCCCTTTCTCACCAATACCGTTGGCATGTCGGCAGGCCTAGCCGGCAGCATCTACGCCATCACTCGCTTTTGGGATGCCATCAACGATCCCATCATCGGCATTCTCAGCGACCGCACCCGCACCCGTTGGGGCCGTCGCCGCCCCTGGCTGCTGTTTGCAGCCCTCCCCTTTGGCCTCACGTTCCTGGCCCAGTGGTGGATCCCTTTTCCCGGTCGGATTGGCCCCCTGTTTGCCTACTACCTGGCGGTGTCGCTCTTGTTCAATACCTTCTACTCTGCGGCCAATATTCCCTACGCCTCCCTGACAGCGGAGCTGACCCAGGATTACGACGAGCGCACCCAGCTCAACCAATTCCGCTTTGCCTTCTCTGTAGGGGGCAGCATGGTTGCGGTGGTTACCTTTCCGCTCTTGGTCAACCTGCTGCCGGATCGGGCTGCCGGCCATCTGCTGGCCGGAGCCTGTTTTGGAGTGATCTCGGCTGTGCCCTTGCTGATCTGTTTTTGGGGGGTGCGAGAACGGTATCCATCCCAACGGGATCCCATGCCCCTGGTTCAACAACTGCGGGTGGCCTTCAGCAACCGCCCCTACCTGTTTGTCAGCGGCATCTACCTGTGTTCTTGGCTGGCGTTTCAGTTCACAGCCACAATCATCCCTTATTTCATCGTCTTCTGGATGGGCCTGCCGGAGGTGTGGATTTCCTTGGTGGTACTGGCGGTACAGGGGATCGCAGTGCTGACGCTGTTCGGTTGGACCCAACTGAGCACCCATCTGGACAAGCGCACCATGTACCTCATTGGGGCGGGGTTTTGGCTGATCTCGCAGGCAGGCCTGTTTTTTCTCCAGCCCGGGCAGCAGGGGATCATGATTGGGCTGGCTCTGTTGGCCGGCATTGGGGTTTCTGCTACAGCCTATCTCGGCCCTTGGTCGATGTTGCCGGATGTGATCGATCTGGATGAACTACAAACCGGGGAGCGGCGGGAGGGGATCTTCTACGCTTTTATGGTGTTCTTACAAAAGGTGGGCTTGGCACTGGGGCTGTTTTTCGTGGGGCAAGCTCTGGATTGGGCCGGCTTCGTGCCTTCGGTGGCCGGAGAGGCCCTGCCCATCCAGCCGGAATCGGCTTTGTTGGCCATTCGCGTTGCCATCGGCCCCTTACCGGCGGTGGCTTTGATCGGCGGGATCTTGCTGGTGTGGTTCTACCCAATCACCCGGCAGCGTCATCAGCAGATCCTGATGGAATTGGAAGAAAGACGGCAACAATACCACCCCAGCACCGAAAGATCTCCTTAGACCGCAAAATAGGCTACGGTTTCTAGCGGCAGAGCAACTGGCGCAATTGCGGGGGTTTTGATCTTCGGCCCAGGCTACTCCTCTCTCAGGGGCCTGCAGGATTACCTCATCAATGGCCTGAAAAAATGGCCTGAAAATCGATCACTCCTTCATCTCGCGCTGGGGGCCGAATGAAGAAAATGCCGAGACCATTGCCTGATCATCACCTTGGCCCGCAGCCTGGGAATGGATGTCACTGCCGAGGGGATCGAAACCCTACAGCGACTGCACCAATGAGGCTGTTGAACTGCGAGTATGGCCAGGGCTATTTCTTCGCCAAACCTCTCTAGGATGCAGAGCAAATGCTGCGGTTGCAATTGGACAAGAGGTGAAGGGATCCCTGCCCTCAGTCTATGATGATGCGCAGGCCGCTACCCGAGGGAGTCGCCGGTTCAGGGTTGGGCACAATCCGCAGCCCACTGCCGGAGGGCCGGGTCACCGTGTTGTCGATGTTCACAAGGAAGGTGTTGGATTGGCCGTCCCGCTCATACACCACCACGTCGTTGCGGTTGAACTGGGAGCGACAGATGATGGGGGAGTTGTCGGCAGCAGTAGCCGCACTGCAGCGGTAGCCAGGGGCAGAGACGATCTTGCCTTCTTCATCGATGGAAAAAGGAACTGCAGAGGGCAAGATTGGAGAAAAGACCGGCTGGTCGGGATTGAGGATCACCGAGCCACCTGTGCTGGGTTCTACCACGATCCCCCGCCCGTCGATGACGATCCGCTGCGCTTGGGCGGGAGAGACGGCCAGCGGCCCCAAGAGCAAAGCCAGGCTTAGGCCGAGTTGGAGGGGAAACAACAGCTTCATTGGATATCTCCTTTGGCCCAGGGCCATAACAGCTTCCAGGGATCCGCCAACGATCCTTGCAGGGGATGGATCCCTGGCTCAACTTAACTTGATCTTGACTTGATCTTGGCCCAGATGTCGGGCCGAACCCAGGGCGGAAGCCGTCACCTCTGTTGCCAAGATGGGCACTTTGCCGTCGGCTCGACTACCACAGCCCCGAGCGGCCCAACGCCAGCCCGACCACCAACATGCCCAACACCAAAAAGGGCTGCGCGCTGGCTTGGTATTTCACATCGTTGTTCAAAGGATCCCGCAGGAGGTACATATCTTGGAAGGTTATTTGCGGGATGATCAGCAGCACCAAAAGGGCCGCGTAAAGTTTTAGGCCCGCCCCCAGCAAAAACGAGGCCATGCCGAACTGGAACAGGTCGATCATCAGCACCGAGATCCAAGCGGCCCCCATCGCCCCAAACATCACCGGCAAAGAGGCCAAGCCAAACTGCCTGTCCCCTTCGATGCTTTTGAAATCGTTGACCACGGCAATCCCCAGCCCGGCCAAGCTGTAGATCAGCGTCAGGATGCAGACCGTCCAGTTTAGCTCGCCGAACAAGGCGTGGCCTGTCCACCAGGGCAGGGCGATGTAGCTGGCACCAAGGGCATAGTTGCCCAGCCAGCCGTTGCGCTTGAGCTTCAGGGGGGGCGCCGAGTAAATGTAGGCAATGAGGGCTCCCGCCAAGGCAATGCAGGTGATCACCGGGAAGTCATGGCCCGTGTACCAGTCCAGGGCATAGGCCAAGCCCAACCCCAAGATCAGCAGCACCCAGATTTGGATAACCACCCGCTGCAGAGAGATGGCCCCCGAAGGGATCGGGCGGTAGGGCTCGTTGATGGCGTCGATCTCGCGGTCGTAGTATTCGTTCACCGTTTGGGTATAGCCCGTCATCAGGGGGCCCGCCAGAATCATGCCCACCAAAATGAGAGCCACATTCTCCCAAGTCCAGGTGAAGTGACCGGAAGATGCTGCCCCCGGAATCAGACCCCACACCAAAGGGATCCAGGTGACAGGCTTCATCAGTTGCAAGTGCAACTGCCAAATGGAGCGAGACTCCACCTCTGCTCCTTTCATGCCCAGCAGTTGACGGACACGCTGCGCATTCGACCCGCCGGTGCCAGGGGATCCCTTGCCGGGATCCGAGTCTGGGGTGGTTTCTTCCGCAGTAGCTCCTACCTCCTCTAAACTGGGCTCTGCAGCAAAGGCCATCTCAGCCGCCATTTCCGGCGAGGAGGGATCTTGAGGGATCTTTTCGCTCATGGTGGGATGCGCAATCAAACTGCAATAACGGGGATAACCACCCCCATTCTGAGACATCGTGACATACTCCCGCACTCATGCTGATGCATAGAGTACGAGCTTCTCAGTGACTCCTGTTAAGGACATTTCCTGAGCTTTAAGAACGGGATGCCCCACCGCTCTGTGTTTACCATAGCAAGGGTTTCCGCCTTTCATCCTGACCCTCATGCTGATACATAGAGGGCGTCGCTTCTCGGCGGTCTAGCTGACCGGATTCCTCAAACAAGAGGAGAGGTTGACGTTCTCCCCACGGCTAAAGCCAGAGGATCCGTTCTCAGCCAGCAAAACAACTCCCACTGACTGAGCTACACCGAGCATGTGGCTTATACCGCAGCACCGTGGGGGACGCCAAAGCGCTTCGCGCCGCCAAGGCGAACGCACCAGCTACTGGGATGTGGAAACACCCCAGATACTTCTACTTCACCTTCAGCACTGCACCTTTCTATAAATGGGTGGAGCGATACTCACATCCTATCAGGAGACGGTAGCTTATCCCTAGGCATAAATGCCGGGGCCTGAGCCGCCGAGTTTTCGGTCAGCTCGCAGTTCCGGGCCGTCTACACAATCTGTGCCGTCACGAATAGGCGCTGATGCTCGGCTGGGATCCGCTCTTTCTCTTGGGCCGGGATCACCAGGGGAGGTTGCCGAGTGTAGTTGACAGGATCCCGAAACCAAGCGCGGCTGTAGGTGTTGTAGAGAAGGGGACGGGGGGCAGGGGAGCGATTGGCCCGACCCAGGTGAATCAGGCGGTAGTCGAACAGGAGGCAGGATCCCTTGGCCAGGGGCGGATCGACAAAGGGCATCTGCTGGGCCAGCTCGGTATAGTGGGCATCGAAGACCGCATGGCTGCCGGGCCAGAGACGGGTCATGCCGTTCTCTTCGTTGACCTCCACCAGAGGAATAAGCAAATTCAGGGCATAGCAAGGAATGATCGCATCCAAGGTCTCGTCGCCAAACAGATGAGACAGATCCCGGTGAACTTGTTGATCGGCGGATCCCGGCAGAGAGACCACCGCCCCCAGCCCGCTCAAGATCAACTCCGGCCCCAAAATCCGCTTCAGGATGGGCAAGATCAGAGGATGGGCATAGATGAGGGGATCGTTGAAGGGGCCCTCCAGGCGAACCGTTACCATCACCCGTCTATTGCCCACCAACAGGGCATCGGCGTGGTTTTCGTGGGTGCAGTAGCGGCTGTAGGTGGCCAGAAAGCTGCTGTGCAACTTGTCGATGAGCTCGGGGGGAAAGATCTCCGGCAACACCAGATAGCCCTCTGTGGAAAACAGTTCAAAAGCCTGCTCTACGGTCTCTGGATCCGGCTGCTGGAGCTCCTGTAAGGACTCCGTCCCGCTGACGCGAACCGCAGGGCTGAAGCGCAACTGGGCCAACATGGGCTATGTCTCCTGCAAACTGGCCACAGCCATTAACATGCCCCGCGCTTTGTTCAGACATTCTTGATATTCCCGCTCCGGATCCGAGTCGGCCACAATACCTGCCCCGGCCTGCAAGCTCACCTGGCCCTGATGAACCAGCAGAGTGCGGATGGTGATGGCGGTGTTCAGTTGGCCGGAAAAGTCGTAGTAGCCATAGGCGCCGGCATAGGGCCCGCGGCGGCATCCTTCCAGCTCATGAATAATCTGCATGGCGCGGATTTTGGGGGCGCCGGTAACAGTGCCGGCGGGGAAGGTGGCCCGCAGCAGATCCCAGGCGCTGTACTGGGGATCCAGCCGCCCCACCACGTTGCTGACGATGTGCATCACATGGCTGTAGCGCTCGATCTGCATCAGGTCGTCCACCTGCACAGATCCCAGTTGGCAGACCCGTCCCAGGTCGTTGCGGGCCAGATCCACCAACATCACATGTTCGGCCCGTTCTTTGGGATCTGCCAACAGCTCTTGCTCTAACTGCCGGTCTTCCTGAGGGGTGGTGCCACGGGGGCGGGTGCCGGCAATGGGGCGCACGGTGGCGATGCGGTCTTCTCCCACCCGGCTGAGTTTGACCATCACCTCTGGGCTGGAGCCGATGAGGCAGAGATTCCCAAACTGCAAAAACGCCATATAAGGGGAAGGGTTAATCAGCCGCAACGAGCGGTAGAGGCAAAAGGGATCCCCCGCAAAGGAGATGGTAAACCGCTGCGAGAGCACCACTTGGAAGATATCTCCGGCGCGGATGTAGTCCTTAGCCCGTTCCACCGCTTGGCAGTAGGCCGGGCGGCTCAGGGTGCTGGGGGGGATTTGTTCGCGCCAGCGGGACGGAGTCCTTTCCGACAGGTGGGGCTTCCAGTTGAGGTGCAGATGGGCCAGGGAAAGAGGAGCGCTGAGCTGCTGCATCAGCTTTTCCACCCGCCGGCAGGCTTGGGCATAGGCTTCCTCGGCAGCGTGGTGACGGGTATCGGCGAAGGCCACCACCCAGATCTTGCGCTTCACCTGGTCAAAGAGCAGGATGCTGTCCACCTGCATCAAAACGGCATCAGGGGGATCCCCCGGCTGCAGGGGGTGGATGGGCACCTTGGGCTCAATCCAGCGAATCAGCTCGTAGCCCCAGTAGCCAAACAGGCCGCCGATGCTGCTGGGCAATTCCGGCAAATGCACCGGCTCATAGGGCTGCAAGCAGCGGGCCAAGATGGCAAAGGGATCCCCTTGGTGGTGCTCCTGTCGGCCATCGCGGTATCGCTGTAGCGCCTGATCCCCGCGTATTTCCAAAACCCACAGGGGGTCGCAGCCCAGGAAGCTGTAGCGGGCCACCTGCTCCCCCCCCTCCACCGACTCCAGGAGAAAGTTGTAGGGCTGGCCGGCACAGACCCGATACCAGGCAGAAACCGGCGTTTCCAAATCCGCCACCCATTCCTGGTACACCGGGATAAAGTTGCCCTGCTTGGTGAGGGCAAGAAACTCCTTCAAGGGAGGGTAAATCATGGCCTGCAACTTTTGTGCTTTTCCTGACTCTACCCCAGACACGGGATCCCAAGGGCGTGTGGATCCCTCTGGATTGCCCGGTTGCAACAGCGCCGAAAACCATTAAGCTGAGAGCGGCTCTACTCTCGGGATCCCTTGCCATGCAAAACCCATCTCAGGTGATTCGTGAGCGCCTCCGCTATCAAGGCCACAAATACACCTTCGTCAGCCAGCGTTTGCGTTTTCCCAACGGCAAAGAGGGAGAGCGGGAGTACCTCATCCATCCTGGCGGGGTGGTGGCCGTGCCCGTCACTGCAGCAGGCAAGTTCGTCTGCATTCGTCAATATCGCTTTGCGGTTGCTTCCTATCTTTACGAATTCCCGGCAGGCACGGTCGAGCCAGGGGAGCATCCCGATGACACCATTCGCCGCGAGCTGGAAGAAGAAACGGGCCTGCGTGCCCATCGCTGGGATCCCCTTGGCCAATTTTATTTGTGCCCCGGCTATTCCAGCGAGATTATGTATGCCTATTTGGCGCGGGAGCTGGAAGTGCTGGATTCCCCTCCCGATAAGGATGAGGATGAAGATATTACCGTAGTGGAGTTTTCTGCTTCTGAGCTTACAGAAATGGCCCGTTTGGGAATGGATTTGGACAGCAAGTCCATTGCCTGCTTTTGGCGGGCCCAATTGTTTTTGGCTGCCGAAAAATAGAGCCCTCCGTCGGGGGGGGCTGCCCCTTGCTCCTGGGGGATCCCTTTCCAATTGGCGGGGCGTCTCTCCAAGCCGACTTTGTTGGCTACAGAGGAAGCTCCAGGCTTTTCACCCTAACTTGGTAGCCCATTGCCAGGCGAGATCAAGGTGAGATCGAGGTTGCGTTCGACATAAAAGGGATCCCTGTATCCCGGCTGTTTGGTTGACTGGGAGAACCTTGGAGTCCTTTAGAATTTTAGGGGCGAGGAGTGAGGAAATATGCGGAAGCTGTTGTGTTCCTGTGGTCGAATAGCCTGGGGAGCGGCCTTGGCTGCCACTCTACCGGTTGCTGCTGTTCCTGCCTATCCCCAGCCTGTGCTTCCGCTGCTGCCGGTTCCTTCTGAGGGCGGCGCTGCTCGAGGTGGGGTTGTGGCTTTATTCAATCAATCCATTTGGTGGGATTTTATTCGCGGCAATCGCGGTGAAAACCTGCGCCTGTTCCCGGCCAGCCTAACTTCCCCATCTCGCCAGGATGTGGTGGCTGTGTTTCAGATTCAGCGGCAGCCCACCGTGGAGCCGGTGGTGCGCGTTCTCAGCTTCGAGCACCAGGGGGGGTATAGCTTTCGTCTACTCCACACGGCTGAGCCGATCCCAGGACGGTTGGTGGAGGCTCACCTGCGCACGGACATCACCTCCAGCCCACAGCCCAAGTTGGTGCTCCTCACCGAGCGAGGGGGCATCAGCCTGCTGCGCTCTGTCTTGGTCTTGGAACACCGGCCTGAGGGACTTGTGCCACTGCTGAGCGTGACGGATCTGAGCAATGCCAGCCTGCGGGTCAGCCCGCAAGGGATCCTGGTCATCTCAAGCCCGCCAGGTGCCAGCCGTGATTTGAGGGCTACCCTCTACCAATGGGAGGGAGATGGCTTTGTCCGTCGAGATCTATAAGTCCATCATCTGTTGTGACTGTTGTGAATCTGCCTGTCAATATCCATCTTTGTCAGCGAGGTCTCGCGCGGAGCGGATGTCCGTCATGGCTATCGCTACCCTTGCCAGCAAGCTCCCAAGCTGGGGGCTTGTCCCACCTGCCAAAGGAACAGGCTTTCGGCCCCAAGGGGATGAATGCTCCAGGGATCCAGGCCAGACCCAAACCACCCATAGGGATCGACGGCAGCCGGTTGGCCCGAGTTGGTGTTGTCGAAGCGACGTACCTCGAAATGGAGATGGGGCCCGCTGGCACAGCCGCTATCTCCCGATAGGCCGATGATTTCTCCTGGGGCCACCACTTGCCCCTCCTGCACCCCAACTTGGCTGAGGTGGGCGTAGAGGGTTTCCCAGCGGAGAAGTGCTCTCCCGTCTGTTCTCTCCCCCTCCGAGAGTTCTGGCTCGTGCAAAAGGCGCACCCGCAACCCCCTGACCGGTCGGCCCAAGCTGGGGCAAAAAAACTCCGGCTCCTCACGGGCCAAGGTGACCCGTCCTGCGGCAGCAGCCAAAATCGGGGTTCCCACCGGCATCTCCCAGTCATAACCGGCATGGCCATCGCTTTTGCCACAGGGGTGCAGCGGGCCAGGGATCCAAACTTGGCCTTGCCCACTCACAAACCGTCCGTTGCCATCCCTCTCCCCCAAAGGCAAGTCATGGTCGAAGAGGTTGGTGACAGGAAATTCCCCAACAAAGGGCTTGTGCAAAAACGGCCACTGGGGCGGCGGCGGATCCCCATAAGCAGAACGATATTTTTCCAGCTCCAGCCGATAGTCTTCCAGATCCTGACGCTGGGCGGGATCTTCCGTGTGCTCTCGTAAGAGATCCACCAGCCGCAGGGCTTGCACCCAGTCCTGGCGCTCTACAGCACGAGCCAGTTGGGCGTAAACCCCCACCCGGGATCCCTGCGGCGAAGACGGGGAGGAGACCTGAGGAAAAACGGGCGATATGTTTACGAATTGATACAATAGACAGCAAAATATCAGCAGTGTCACCGTTAGCGGTGGTGACATCCCTGCCCAGAGGGCCATCCCAAGTAGGCCGGCCTGCAAGCAAGCGGGCTTGTTCTTGGCTTCGGGCTCTCTCTTGGGGCCATCCGCTTTTTCCCTCAGCCGCCGTATGGGTTGCAAGGAGACAGAGCGGCTTCGCTTAACCACTCTTCGGGAGTTTCTCATGCGTTGGTTCTCGTCCTCTGGTGTTCTCGTCAGCCTGCCTTTCCAGTCTTCTGTTGGGCGAAGTGTTCTGCCCCTGTCTGGCTCGATTTGGCAGCGGCTGGAGGCCTTAGCTCTGGGTTTGCACATTCTGTCTTTGCTTTTTGGGTTGGCAGGGTTGCTCTGGGTTGTACCGCATCCCGAGTGGGTGGCCAGTTTGCCCCCCATTGGCCTTCAAGCCTTCTCCTTGAGCATGGGCAACGGCGGCGTTGCTTACATGGTGTTCGGCGCGCTGGCAGCAGCTCTGATGGGATCCCGGCTGTTGGGGATGCGGCGCCTGTTGATGTTTTTGATCCCGGCGGTGGGCATTTCCTTGGGCAGTGAGCTGTTGGGCACCAGCACCGGGATCCCTTTTGGCAACTACGGCTACCTGAGTGGGCTGGGCTACAAGATTGCCGGTTTGGTGCCTTTTACCATCCCTCTGTCTTGGTTTTATGTGGGGTTGTCGTCCTATTTGTTGGCGCGTGTGGCTCTGCAAACCCAGCGCCACTGGTTGATCCACTTCGAGGCCATCATGTTGGGGGCGTTGCTGCTCACCGCCTGGGACTTCGTGCTGGATCCGGCCATGACCCGCGGCTCGATTCCCTTCTGGACGTGGTTTCAGCCGGGGCCCTTCTTCGGTATGCCGTTGCAAAACTTCGGTGGTTGGATGCTGACTGGGGCTGCCTTCATGACGGTGGCCAATCTGCTGTGGGGCGAGGATCAACCCATCCTTGACCGCCGCCAGTTGGTGGGGCCGCTGGTGCTCTATGTAGCTAATTTTGCTTTTGCCCTGTTGATGAGCCTGGGCTCCGGCATTGTTGCGCCGGCGGGGCTGGGCCTGTTGTTGGGGTTGGGGCCCGCTTTGGGGTTGTGGTGGAGTGCAAAGACCCCATCCCGCTATTGCGAAAGGACTCCGTCCCGCTATCGCGACCAGCCTGAGCCGCCTTCCCATCCCCAAAAGGACTCTGTCCCGCTATTGCAAACGGTTGAGGGAGAGGCAGGTCAAGCCTGGGATACTTTGGAGGATCCCGGTTGGGTTGGCGCGAAGTAAGCCGGCCCTAACCCTTCCTCGGCGAGATCCCTTGGGTTGTCCATGCCATGAACTTTTGCAGCGACAATGTTACAGGCGCCTGTCCTGAGGTGATGGAAGCCCTGTTGGCCCTCAAGGGATCCGCCATGCCCTATGGAGGGGACGAATGCACAGCGCAGGTGCAAAGGCTGTTTGCCGAGATCTTCGAGCATGAAGTGGCAGTGTTTCCGGTGGCAACAGGATCTGCTGCCAATGCCCTGGCCCTTTCGGTGCTCACCCCGCCCTACGGGGCCGTTTATTGCCATCCCGAGGCCCACATCAATCTGGACGAATGTGGAGCGCCAGAGCTGTTTACAGGTGGGGCCAAGTTGGTGGGGATCCCAGGGGAACAAGGCCGTATTGACTGGGGCAACTTAAAAACGGCCCTGGAGCGGGCGGGGTTTGGGGTGGTTCATCACGTGCAGCCTGCCTGCCTCAGCCTGACGCAAGCCACTGAGGCCGGCACCCTCTACTCCTTGGAGCAGCTTGGATCCCTGGCGGATTTGGCCCATCACTTTGGCCTCAAGGTGCATATGGATGGGGCCCGCTTTGCCAACGCCTTGGTCGGTTTGGGTTGCACCCCTGCCGAGATGACCTGGAAAGCGGGGGTGGATGTGCTGTCCTTTGGGGCCACCAAAAATGGGGCCTGGGCTGCGGAAGCGGTGGTGTTTTTTCATCCAGATCAGGTGGGCGATTTTGAGTTTCGTCGCAAGCGCAGTGGCCATCTGCTCTCGAAGATGCGCTTTTTGTCTGCCCAATTGCAGGCCTATCTCCAGGATGGGGTGTGGCTGCGCAATGCTCGCCATGCCAACGCGATGGCCCAACGGTTGGCGCAGGGACTGGGATCCCTGCCGGGAGCCAGGTTGGTATATCCCACCGAGGCCAATGAGGTTTTTATCGAGCTGCCGGAGCCGGTTCTCCAGGCCCTAGAGGGAGCGGGGTTTCGGTTTTACCGCTGGCTGGGGGAAGGTCACCACTTAATCCGCCTGGTGACGGCTTTTAACACTTTGCCCGCAGATGTCGAGCGCTTCTGCCAGGTGGCTCAGCAAGCCAGCCGTTTGCAATAGGCGGACGGAGTCCTTGCAGCTGACCGGGGATCCCCCTGGCCAAAGGCCTGAGCATCCCAAGGGATCCCTGAAGGCTGTTCATCGGCTCGTCAATCCTTAAAGTGGGTGCTGTCGCGACCGGGCTTTTTCTCCAGGCAGGGCGAGGCGGAAGTCGATCCCGTTTTCTTCGAGTTGTCCTGTAGCAAACCGATCAGCAGACAGGCCACCCCAAGGTTGATGGCCACATCCGCCACGTTGAATACCGGAAAGCGAATCCAGATCAAATTGAAAAAGTCCACGACATAGCCGTTGACGAAGCGGTCGATGCCGTTCCCCACGGCTCCTGCCCACACCAAGCCATAGCCGGCCTGTTCCCATCGGCCCAGGATCCCGCCGCGAATGGCCAGCAGCGCCAACGCCAGCGCCACCCCCAGCGAGATCCACTTCAAGAGCTCTGCCGAATCTTCAAACAGGCTCCAAGCAGCGCCGGTATTCTCCACGTAGGTGAGGTGAAACACCCCTGGCCACAGCTCAATCTCTGGCCCCGGCAGCAGCCGTTCCACTGCCCAGTGCTTGGTCGCCTGATCCAAGATCACCCCCAGGATCCCGGCCAGCCAAAAGCCTTTGTTTTTCATGTCGTCTTGGCCTCAATCACGTCCACCGGCAAGAGCGCCCGGATGAGCACTTTTCCCATCCTGACATGCCGCTCTTCTGTCGGCTCATTGCACAGAAGCTCAAGGGCGGAGCTCTGGACTCGAAGTTGGGCCTGTAACGGGATCCAACACCGGTGAGTGGCCTCAGAAGCGATTGGCCGCCTCTGGCTTGAGAGGAGCAGCAACAAAACCGCCCAGCTTATGCAACTGGACGGGGAGGGCCTAGGTTTGACGGTGGACAAGATCTGCTACCGCCCCTGCTGCTCCAGGGATCGGCGCAATTCGCTGGCCATCTGCATGAACTCTTGCGGGTTGCCCGCTTTGCCGTAGGAGGAGCGATCTTGAACCTTTTTGCCGCTGCCTTGGCGGGTGCGGGTGCTGAGCAAAGCGCTGGCCATTTCCATGAACTTGGCAGGATTTCCCTCGCTGCTGCCCCGCACTAGAGGGGCGCGTCCGGCACGAGTGACAGCCATAGATACCTCAATTTTCACAAATGAAATGCTTGTTACATTTTCTCACAAGGGCTCTGCGATCAACCAGGGCCAGCGTTTCCTTGCTGTTACAGCGACTCCGGCCAATGCTTAGGGATCCCTCCAAGTGCAAACCTTGCATGAGGCTGGAAAGAGCCATCAGCGAGTTGAGGTTTTCTCTTGAGTCCAATGATGGGTCAGCCAAATGGGGAGCACCGTCAGGCCGATCACCCCCAGAGCCACCACGCTGATCACCGGGCGCTGCCGAGGCTTGGTGAGCTGGCTGAACACCCAGATCGGCAGGGTTTGCTGCTGGCCGGCGGTGAAGGTGGTGACGATGATTTCATCGAAAGACAGGGCAAACGCCAGCAGGGATCCCGCCAATAGGGCCGAGGCCAGTTCGGGCAGAAGGATGTACCGAAAGGTTTGCAGGGGGTTGGCCCCCAAGTCGGCAGAAGCCTCCAGTTGAGAGCGTCCCATGCGGCGAAACCGCGCCAGCACGTTGTTGTACACCACCACCAGACAAAAGGTGGCATGGCCGATAACAATTGTCCAAAAGCTGAAAGGGATATGCAGCAAATGGATCGCCGAGCGCAAGGCGATCCCGGAGACAATGCCCGGCAAGGCGATGGGCAGCAACACCAAAAACGAGATCGTCTCGCGGCCAAAAAATCGGCTGCGATAGACTGCTGCTGCCGCCAGGGATCCCAGCACCACCGCCACTCCGGTAGCCAGCACAGCCACCCGCAAAGACAAAAACAAGGCCCGCCAAATATCTGCCCGCCCCCAGGCCACGGCAAACCAATGCCAGGTCAGCCCCGGCAAAGGGAAGCGCAAAGTCGCCTCATCGGGGCTAAAGGCGTAAAGGACGATCACCAGCAGAGGAAGATGGAGAAAGAGCAGCACCCCCAGCGAGAACAGGATCCAAAGCCATTGGCCGATGGGAAAAGGGCGAATCGGCATGGATGAGGGAGAATACAGAGCTGGATGGGGAACAGTCTACAGGTAGAGAAATGGTCTGTGAAATAGCCTTGTAGGGAAGCAGCCTTTGGCAAGGACTTTAGATTGCTTGGCCGACTTTGGAGCTCCAGTCGAGCAGAGCATCCCAAACCCAGATTAAACTCGCAGCATGATCGCGTTTTTAAGCGGCCACCTTGTGGCCATCGAATGGGGAGAGCGCAGCAGCCTCACCGTTGAGGTGCAGGGGATCGGCTATCGCGTCAAGGCCCCAGGACGTTTTCTCAAGCAACTGCCTGCAGTGGGGGAGCCCGTCCGGGTGTTCACCCATTTGGTGGTGCGAGAGACTGAGCTGGTGTTGTACGGGTTTGGCTCGCCAGCCGAGCGGGACTTGTTTGTGGAACTCATCAAAGTCTCGGGGGTGGGGCCGGCTTTGGGCTTGGCCCTGCTGAATACCTTCAGCCTGCCGGAGCTGGTGCAGGCGGTGGTGACCGAAAACGTGCGCCTGCTCTCCCTCACGCCGGGGGTAGGCCATAAAACGGCCCAACGGCTGGCCCTGGAGCTGAAAACCAAGCTGGCCCACTGGCGACAGGGGGTGGGAGTTGCGGATCAACCCTTGGCCGGAGGGCCGCCCATGCCCATCCGAGAAGAGGTGGAAATGGCCTTGCTGGCCCTGGGCTACAGTGCTCAGGAAATTCAAGCTGCCCTGCAAGCTCTGCCCACCCACCGCCGCCCAACAGAAGATTGGCTGCGGGATGCCATCACCTACCTGAGCCAGCAGCCATGAAGCACCGCCGCATTGCCATTCTGGGCGGAACCTTCAACCCTGTGCACCATGGCCACTTGATCATGGCAGAACAAGCTCTTTGGCAGTTTGACCTGGATCAGGTGCTGTGGATGCCCGCCGGGGATCCCCCCCACAAGCCTCTGGCCCCTGGCGCCAGCAAAGCCGACCGCTTGGCGATGGTCAAGCTGGCCATTGCCGACCACGAGCGCTTCGCCTGCTCAGAGCTGGAGATCCGCCGTTCGGGGCGCTCCTACACCATCGAGACACTGCGCACCCTCATCCAGGAGCAACCCAATACCCAGTGGTACTGGATCATCGGCGTGGATGCTCTGCGGGACCTGCCCCAGTGGTATCAAGCGGAAGAACTGGCCCGCCTCTGCCATTGGATTGTTGCCCCACGGGTGGATGCCGGCGATGCCGCCCAGGTGCTGCAGGCGGTGGCCGCAAAGCTGCCCATCCAAGCCCAAATCCTGGAAGCCCCTACCCTGACGCTCTCTTCCACCTACCTGCGACAGCAAATCCAAAAGGGAGGGTCTATCCGCTACCTGGTGCCCCCTGCCGTGGAGCACTACATCCGGCAGCACCGCCTCTATCTGCAGCCCTAAAGGAAAAAAGGGGGCGGATCCCCCCTCTAGAGTCACCAAACAGCTTAAGACCTGCCATACGCCACAGCCTCTCCCCGGAAGAGGGAAAGGCTGGAACTGGGTTGGGAAGTAAACTGCTTTTCTGGTACTCTGGAATACTTGTGCTCTGTGGGCAGTTGAGAGTGGGGTTGCGGCCAGGTGCCCCCATCAGTAGGCTAAGCCCATGCTGCGGGTGGTTTCGGGGCCAAGGTAGACTCGGATGCTCAGAAAATCGGTGGGACAAGCGGTTTCACAGCGTTTGCAGCCAACGCAGTCTTCGGTGCGGGGAGCGGCAGCGATCATGCCAGCCTTGTTGTTCCCCTTCCAGGGCACCATCTCCAACACGTCGGTGGGACAAGCCCGCACACACTGAGTGCAGCCGATGCAGGTGTCGTAGATCTTGACCGAGTGAGCCATTAGCGTTCTCCAGTCGAGCAGGTTGAAACGTTAAAAAGAGGTTTACCGAATCCGCAGGGCAGCAGCATCGCTGCGCAAGTGCCCTCAGTGTACAGTAGTCCTGGGAAGCCTCCAAAATCTCCGATCCAAATGTTCAAACAAATTTACATCCGGTGGGCCAATGGGAAGGTTGCTGGGGTTGGGCTAGGATCGGCCTGAAGATGACAGGACAAGGGATCCCGAACATGGGGCGCTCGGTGCAAGATTGGCGAAGGCAAACTCAGGGCAATCTGCGTCGTCTGGGGCCAATTTTGCTGGAGATCTTCGAGGAAAACGTCCCTCGCCTACGCCGCTGGGATCAGCAGCTCACCGACTGGGTGCGCAGCCACCGCTGGGGGGTGGATCCGTCTCTGCCCAAGGTGGCTATCTATGTCCTGGGCGCAGTGGTGATCCTGGCGATCCCACTTCTCACGTTTGTGGCTTTGGGGGCCTTTCTGACCTTTCTGGGTGTCCAAATTGTCCAAAAGTGGTCACAAGGGGATCCCGCTCGCCAAACTCAGCGCCGCTATCTGCGCAGTGCTGACGCGGATGATGATGACTTTGATCTGGATTGAGAAAGGGGCTGCGGGGAATGGGCGGGCTAACTGTCCGCCGACCGTTGGGGCTCCTGGGAGTCTTGCTGCATGCCCAAGCGTTGTTTGACCTGTCTGATCACCTTCTGGTGAGAGCGGTTTTCCAGCCTGTTTAGGCCGATGGCGCCGGCCAGGATCCCCAACTGTAAGGCCAAGCTGGGCAAGGTGGTGTTCAAGTCCCGTCCCGCCAGGGCTCGAAAGAAAAACACAAACGCCCCGATGGTAGCCGAGAACCCCACCGCCAAGTAGATGAAGCGCCGCAAGCTGCGGTAGGGAGCGGCCAGCTCCGTCAACAGCCTCACCTGCTCTGCTGAAGAGGGATCCCGCCGCTGCGACAGGGGCGATCTTGGCTTGGGATCGGAGTCTGCCATTGGCTACACCTCCTCAGGCAACAAGAGGGGCTCCCGACCGGAAA
>NZ_JANSHW010000508.1:0-1693 GCF_047461815.1 Synechococcus sp. R6-10 | reverse complement strand
CTTGACCAGCTCGTTACGCACCCGGATTTGCGCCCCAGGATCCAAATTGCGCCCCGGCACAAGGACTTCTTCCTGAGGTTGCTGTTCGACCGGCTGGGCCCATAGCTGGAGTTGACTTGCCCATCCTGCCCAAACTAGGGATCCGAAAAACAAGCCAAATCCCCAACCTTTTAGAGGAAGGCTCCAACCCAGACTGCCCTGCTTAGAGCGAGGTGAAACGGGGGGCTCACAATCCTGGATCGGGCTGTTCATAAAGCGTTGACCGATTCCTCAGCGATGGCTACCGCCAAATCTACCCGACATCGGCCAGAGAGGCACTAGGCAGGGAGAAAAATAGGGTATCGGCTCCGAATAGTTTCAAAATAGGGGCAGATAAATAGGGAAGCTTTGACAAACTCCCTGTCCTGGGCAGCAACGGATATGCTGTGGCAGCGCATGGGTGTAGGATCTTAGGCTCTGGGTTCCCGCTCTGCAGGCAGGCCAGTGCTCTGCTGTGTGGGCAATGGATCCATGGATTGTTATTACCGTTGAGATCGCAAACCCAATTCTCTTCTTCTTCTCACGTCTTCTCATGACCGCGGTTGTTCCTTCACCTTTGCGCTACGCCTACTACCCCGGCTGTGTGGCCCAGGGGGCCTGTCGTGAGCTGTATGACTCCACCGACCAGATTGCGCGGCATCTGGGCATTGAACTGGTGGAGCTGGAGGCTGCTTCTTGCTGTGGTTCGGGCACCTTCAAAGAAGAATCGGAGCTGCTGGAAGATACGGTGAATGCCCGCAACCTGGCTTTGGCGGAAGCGCTGGGGCTGCCGATGCTTACCCACTGCAGCACCTGTCAGGGAGTGCTGGGCCGCGTGAATGAAAAGTTGAAGGCTGCGAAAACCGCGAGTCCAGAGTACTTTCACCAGGTGCAGGCCCTGTGCCAGAAAGGAGGCTGCGAGAGCTGCTACCAGGGCACAGGCGATGTGCGCCATTTGCTGTGGGTGCTGGCTCATGACTACGGCCTGGAGCGATTGGCCCAACAGGTCAAACGGCCTCTCCTGGGACTGCGCTGCGCTGCCTTCTACGGGTGTTATCTGTTGCGGGCCTACGACATCTCCCGCTTTGATGTGGCGCGGGATCCCCATTTGATGGAGGATCTCTTCGAGCGTTTGGGGGCCACCCCCGTTTGGTATCGCGGGCGCACCCAGTGTTGCGGTTGGCCCATTTCCAGCTACGCCCCACAGCAGTCTTTCTCGATGGCAGGCCGGCATCTCGTAGAGGCAATAGAGGCGGGAGCCGATTGTTTGGTTACCCCCTGTCCTCTATGTCACCTCAACTTGGACTCTCGGCAGCCGGAGGTGGAACAGGTGATCGGGCGCAAGCTGGGGATCCCGATCCTGCATTTGCCACAATTGGTGGGCCTGGCCCTGGGGATCCCGGCGAAAAACTTGGGACTGAACCGCCATGTAGTACAGGTGGAAAGAGCCCTGCAAAAAATAGGCCGCTAAATCCCACTTGATGGCTGGGGGATCCCTGGGCAAACATCAGGTGGGGTCTGCCTGGGAAGGATATGCTATTCTGCCCAGCAAGGTACCCGTCCTTGTTCAAAAACCGCAAAGATCCTCGTAAGCTTAGATCCACCTACTGATACATTTACGCTGAACACTGCTGAACATCACTGTTCAACTATGCAGCGATAGCATTCTGTTTGT
>NZ_JANSHW010000507.1:0-2468 GCF_047461815.1 Synechococcus sp. R6-10 | reverse complement strand
TACTATATCCCTCTCAATGACTTTTGCCAAACCGCCTAAAGCTCAGTAAATTCAGCAAAGTTCAGGGTTTTGAGGGTTAGAGGCATGCTCCACAGATCCCTCAAGCTGGCAAGGGATCGCTATGATTTCAGCATAGTCTGAATCCTTCTGGGGGAGGGCTGGCTTGGTTGTCCGGATCCCTCCAACACCAGACGACTAGAATGAGTAGGAAGCAGATTTGCCTATTCCCAGCAGCATCACCCACTCAGCAGGGCCGTCTTTTTTCTTATGCTAGACGCTTTACTGATCGCGATCTTCATGTTGGCCGGGGCTGGTCTCGGGTTTTACGGCCTGGATTTGCTCCCTCCTGCCGCCATTCAGGGGGCCAATGTGGAAGGAGCCCGTGTCGTCACCAGCGGCTTTGGCGTGCTGGCAGGACTGGCTTTGGGATCCCTGGTGCGCTGGAGCTACCGTCGCTTTGAGGCCAATGTGCGCTCCTTGCCGCCGGACGTGTTGATCAGCCGCTCGGTGGGGTTGGTGATCGGCTTGGTGATTGCCAATCTGGCCATGGCTCCTGTGTACTTGCTGCCCTTGCCTCCCCAACTCAACAGGTTCCTCGAGCCACTGGCTTCGGTCTTTTTCAGCTTGGCCTTTGCCTATCTGGGGGTCAGCCTGGCCGATACCCACGGCCCCTCGCTGCTGCGGCTGTTTAACCCCAACTATGCTTTACAAGCAGCCCTCTGGGCGGAGGGCAATGTGGTGGCTGCCACGGCCAAGGTTTTGGACACCAGCTCCATCATCGATGGCCGAGTGGCTCAGTTAATCGAGACAGGTTTTTTGGAAGGAACCCTGGTGGTTCCTCGCTTTGTGCTGACAGAATTGCAGACCATTGCCGACAAAGCCGATGCCCAAAAACGAGAGCGGGGCCGCAAAGGCTTGGATACCCTGCAGTCTTTGCGAGAGGCCTACCCCGATCGTTTCGTTATTCACGAAGCCAACTATCCAGATCTGACCACTGTCGATGAAAAGCTGGTGCGCCTCACCCAAACCGTGGGGGGAACGCTGCTTACCACCGATTACAACCTGAAGAAGGTGGCGGCTCTGCAGGGGGTCAAGGTGCTGAATGTGAATGAGTTGGCCGAGGCGCTGCGGCCTCTCTACGTTGCCGGCGATAGCTTTGATATCAAGATCACCCGCGAAGGAAAAGAGCCAGGTCAAGGGGTGGGCTACTTGGAAGACGGCACCATGGTGGTGGTGGAAGAAGGGCAGCGCTCTGTGGGCAAAACCCGCTCTGTAGTTGTGACCAGCGCCATTCAAACCTCAGCAGGCCGCATGATCTTCGCCCGCCTTAACAAGGACTCTGCCCCACTAACCCGCCCGGCCTCTGATCCCGCCAGCCCGGCTTCCTCTGGAAAAACCTGAGTTTTGGCCTACGTTCCCCTAGCGCAATGGTGGCTTCATCCCAAATGGGCGCCCTCCGACCCACTCCGATGTTCTACACGCAGGATCGCCAGAGGCGCTTCTGGAGTTTTTACTGGGAAGATGCCGAGAAATATGGCATCCACCCTCAGCACATCGTGAGCGGACAGCAAATCTGGGAGGTGGCCAACGCCGGGGAGTATGAGGCTAAGCTCAACCAGGTGTTTGCAAGCGGGGATCCCCTCTCCTACGAATGTCAGGTGCTCTCGCCCCGCTACAAGTTGCATCTGCATCTTTCTCTCAACCCTGTACGGGACATGGAAGGGGAGGTGGTGGCGGTTGCGGCAGTGGGCAAGTTGCTGGGGGCTACGCCTTTTGCGTTGGCCGGAGGAACCAGCAGCCCCAGCAGCCAGCCCCATGCTCTCCCGGCCGATCCGGTACAGGGGATCACGACGCAGTTGGTGCGCAACATCCGGCATTCCCTCGATATCCGGCAACTGTGCCAGCAGACCGTGGAGCAGTTGGGGCAACTGTTTGAGGTAGATCGCTGCCTGATGGCCCTCTACGAGGTGGGGCAAGACTCCCTCACGGTCAATGCCGAGTACCGCCGCCATCCTGGGGATCCCTCCCTGCTCCACCAGACCCTGAAGCTGGCAGATTACCCCCATTTGTTGCAGGCCCTCAGACAGGAAGAACCGGTGGAGGCGGGGCGACATCTGGCCATTGCCATGTCTTACCAGGGCTACGCCAACAGCCTGCTCTGGCTGGAAGTATTGGATCCGAACAGGGTTCCTGTTTGGCAGCCAAGCCACATTCAGGTACTCCAGAGCATTGCCACCTACCTGGGCGCAGCCATTGCCCACGCCATTTTGCTGGATCAAAGTCGCCAACTGGCAACCCGCTTGCAGTTAGCCAACCAGACGCTGCGCCAGAAAAATAAGGAGCTGGAGCAGGCCCGTGCCCAAGCGGAATCGGCCAACCAACTGAAAAGCCAATTCCTGGCCAACACCTCCCACGAGCTGCGCACCCCCCTAAACGGGATCATCGGCTTTATCAAGCTGGGGCTGGAC
>NZ_JANSHW010000506.1:0-1444 GCF_047461815.1 Synechococcus sp. R6-10 | reverse complement strand
TCTGCTCCACATAGCGCTGGCCGCGAATCATGGCCGGCACCAGCCCCAGGGCAAACTTCACCTTTTCCCCCCAGGTGAGCATGTCGTTGTTGCGCAAGATGCCGACAATGGCGTTGAAAGGAGCGGGAATATCCGGCAGGTCAAAGCGGGAATAGGTGCCCGGCTTGTCCGGCTGGTTGAAAATCAAGCTGTGTTCCTTCCACTGCAGGCGATCGGAGATGCCCAGCTCCCGGAACAGCTGCAACGTGTTGGGGTAGGCGCCAAAAAAGTTGTGCAGCCCCGTCTCGATCCAGTCGCCGTCGGCATCTTTCCAGGCAGCCACCAGGCCACCCAAAACATCCCGCCGCTCAAAGAGGAGCGGTTGATGCCCGGCATCGCAGAGATACTTGGCACAGGCCAGCCCGGCCAGCCCGCCACCAGCAATGGCAACACGCATGAGGGTAACGACAAAGCAACATTTTTATTCTATTTGCAAACCGTTACAATTGCCGGGGCCAAGGGGCAGACGGAAGGCCGACCCAGCAAAAGCAGCGGAACAAGGGGATCCCGAAGCCCATCTGTCTCACTGCCGGGATCCCAATCGCTGGTAGGATACATACGGAAGAAAAAATAAAGATTTTCTGCAGTCCGGGGGAAAACAACGATGGCCAAACAAACACTGGGATCCCTGCTGTCATCTGGCTTTGATTTAAACGGCAAGCGCGTGCTGGTGCGCGCCGACTTCAACGTCCCGTTGGATCCCCAGGGCAACATCACCGACGACACCCGCATTCGCGCCTCCCTGCCCACCATCCAGGCCCTCACCCAGGCAGGCGCCAAAGTGATCCTCACCAGCCACCTGGGCCGCCCCGTCAAGAAGGACAAAGAGACAGGCGCGGTTAAGGTCGCCCGCGAGGGCAATAGCCTGGCCCCCGTAGCCACCCGTCTTTCTCAATTGCTGGGCCAGCCGGTTGCCTTTGCCCCCGACTGCATCGGCCCTGAGGCCGAGGCGGTAGTGAACCGCCTGGAAAACGGCCAGGTGGCCCTGCTGGAAAACGTCCGCTTCTACCCAGAAGAGGAGGACAACGACCCGGAATTTGCCCGCAAGCTGGCCTCACTGGCCGACCTGTTTGTCAACGACGCCTTTGGCAGCGCCCACCGCGCCCACGCCTCCACTGCCGGCGTCACCGCCTACCTCCAGCCTGCTGTGGCCGGCTACCTGGTGGAAAAGGAGCTGCAGTTTCTTTCGGGCGCCATCGAGAATCCGCGGCGCCCCTTGGCGGCCATCATCGGCGGCTCCAAAGTCTCCACTAAGATCGGCGTCATTGAGCGGCTCCTGGAAAAAGTGGACAAGCTCCTGCTGGGCGGCGGCATGATCTTTACCTTTTACCAAGCCCAAGGGATCCAAACCGGCAAGTCTTTGGTGGAAACCGACAAGCTGGATCTGGCCCGCTCCCTGATGGAA
>NZ_JANSHW010000505.1:0-806 GCF_047461815.1 Synechococcus sp. R6-10 | reverse complement strand
TGGTGTTCCAGCAGGGTTTCCAGCTCTTGCAGGTGGGCGATGAGTTCTTTGAGGGTGATGGGCCGGGTACGTTGAAGACGGGGTGCTGCCCTGGGTTGCAACACGCGATCCAAGTGCGCCAAAGACCAGCTTGGCCAGGGATCCACTTCTACCTCCACCGGGCTGGGCTCACTTTCTTCTGCTTCTGGTTCTGCCAAAGCCATCGCCTTAAGATAGACCAACATGGCAGCGTGGAGCAGGGCTTGTCCCGACTCAGACAGGTCATGGCTGCTGCTGGTGGGAGCCATACGGGCCAGAAAGCGATCGATAACCTCGATGACCTGCACATCCCAGGGATCGATCTCGCCTCGTTCTGCCAAATCAATGAGCAGAGCAATTGCCTCTTCGGTCGGTGAGTAGGCCATAGCACCCCACAGCTCCCTGACCCTTACTGTAGCCCTCAGGCCGGATCCCGGCTATCTCTAGCCATCTCCCATGCCGATCCGAATCCTCTGGCTCAATCGCTGACGTGGTAATATAGAGATCCTGCTCTAGTCGATAGCTGCTAGAGTGGTATCTACGGGCGGTTAGCACAGTGGTAGCGCACTTCCTTCACACGGAAGGGGTCACAAGTTCGAATCTTGTACCGCCCATACCCGCAAACCTGCTCCTGCAGCGAGCTTCAACAGTCCAAGTCCTTCTCCTGGAGGAGAGATACAGGCGGCTAGAAACGACTTTTTCCGCCCCGGGGTCTCCGTAAACTACCCGACTCCGACCGCTAAGCGGTACGGAGCGGGCTTTCAGTAGCCCTGGGCCTGCTCTGCTCT
>NZ_JANSHW010000504.1:0-8171 GCF_047461815.1 Synechococcus sp. R6-10 | reverse complement strand
GTTGTGGATACAGTTGCGGGGAGAGCACCAAGCTCACGTTGGGATCCCGCAGCAGCTCGATGTTGGACTGGAGGATCAAGCCGCGCCGCAATTCTTCCCTGTCGAAATCATCGTAGAAGATGCTGACCGGAGGCTGACGGTTTAATGAGTCGAAGCGCAACCGAATGGGCAGAGGCAGAAACAAGACCTGGTCGAAGGCCAGTTGGCCGGCCTCGGCAATCAAAAGGCTGGAGCCATCGGCTTGCAGGGTGGAGGTCACCCGTGGGCTACGAATCTCCAACTCCGGCGGATCCAGCGGGTCGTTGGTCAGCCGCACCTGTTCTCCTTCCCAGGTGTTGGCATCGAAGCGGATGCGAACGGCACGAAAGCGCACCAGCCGCTGCGGAGAGAGGGCGGCTGCCGGGGATCCACTGGCCTGCAACTGGCCAATATCCACCTGCCCGAAGGCCTCTTCCAAAAATCCCCGCTCTTGCTCAAAGTCGTACTCCAGCCGGGATCCCTGGATGCGCTGCCGATCCAGTTGAATAGAAACATTGCCCTCGGCCACAGCCCGCCGCTGTCGCAGTTCAATGCGCAGGCGATCCGCCCGCAACACAGAGCGGCCCAGCCGCATCTCCACATTGCCTTCTGCTTGGAAGACTTCCGCCCGTTGATCGAAGGTTTGCCGGTCAGAACGCAGCCGTAACGTTCGGTCGGCAACGGCGCTGAGGTCAGTCGTATCCATGGGCTGAGCGCCCCCCTTCTTCTGGGACTCCACCTGAGCCGCAGTAGGGCCGGCAACTGCTAACCCCAGCACCCCCAAGCAGAGCCAGAGCAACCGCAACCCTCTCATAATCACCCGGCGCAAAACTTCAACACAGATCCCCTACGGCTTCCCCAGCCCGCTAGCTTGTGGCCAACTGGGAAAGGTTGAGGACTCGGTTGAGCTTGCCGCTGCGGTAGCCCTCCAAATCGAGACTGACATAGAGATAGCCGAAGGATTGCAGGGCCTTGACCAGCGCTTCCAGATTGGTTTTCTGCACAAACTCCACGATCTGATCCGGAGGAAGTTCGATGCGGGCGGTGTCCTTCTCCGAGCGCACCCTGACCTGCCGCCAACCCAAGCTGCGCAAGTAGCGCTCCGCCGCTCCCACCCGACGCAGCTTCTCAGGGGTGATTGCCTCCCCGTAGGGAAAGCGAGAGCTGAGGCAGGGTTGGGCCGGTTTATCCCACCAAGACAGCCCCAGGTGGCGAGACAATTGCCGCACCTCCAGCTTGCTCATCCCCACCTCCGCCAAAGGGGAACGCACGCCGCGCTCCCGAGCTGCCTGTGTCCCCGGTCGGTAATCGGCCAGATCGTCGGCATTGAGACCATCCACCACATGGTTATATCCCTGGGCTTGGGCCAACAGGCGCAAGGTATCGTGCAAGTGACTTTTGCAGAAGTAACACCGGTTAACAGGGTTGGCGGCGTAGCCCGGATCTTCCAGCTCGTGGGTTTCGACGATCTGATGGCGGATCCCGATTTGCCGAGCCTGCTGAATTGCTTCTTCCAAATCTTCGGGCAGCAGCGAAGGAGAAGCAGCGGTGACGGCCAGGGCCCGCTCCCCCAGCTGATCGCAGGCCAACTTGGCCACCAGGCTGCTATCAACCCCCCCAGAGTAGGCCACCAAGACCTGCTCCATCTCGGCGAAGATCTGGACAAGCTGCTGGAACTTGTGCTGCAGGACGGGATCCCACTCCAGCAGGGGGTTGGCCGCTATTCCTCCCTCTCCCGGGGGGAGAAGGTCGAGACGAGAAGCGGTTGGGTCTTGGGTTGTGTTCATGAAGCCAGGAGATGCCAAACGTTTGGAGAACCAAGCAAGGGCACCGTCTCGCCACCGCCGGCAGGAGAAAAGCCGGTTGCTATCAGGGGCAGGGATCCCCCCTCTTTCTATTCTTTCCCAGAGATCCCCGATTTTCCAACGCTTCCCTCCAGCTTGGGATGCGGGATCCCTCAAGGAAAAGTAGACAATTGGGCAATCTATCCGTAGTCCGCTCACCCGCTGTCGCGATGGTGCTATGCCTCCGGCACCCTACCGGGAACCGCACCGCTTCGCGATACGCTGAATAAGATGGGTTGCAGTGGCCCCTTATAATTTTTTCTGGGTTCTCTGCCGCAATTGACCTCACAGCTTTTTCCGGCGACACTTGCTACAGCCAATGCAGAGATCTCTCTTGGCTATGGGGATCCCACCTATCTTGCAGAACTTCATGAAACTTAGAAAAAGCGGTACCCCTCTCCTAGCGCACCATGGCTTTGCAACTTGAACCCGCCAGCCCGCCAGAAGTGGCCGTCTATCAGCCCTATTACGCTGTTGCCCGCCGACAGTACCTAGCCCTTGCGGTGGGCCTCTACAAAAAAGCCAGCTTAGAAGGGCAGAGGGCCATCGAGGGGGAAGAGCCTGTCCGCTTCTTGGCCAGTTGGCACATGTCCCCGTTGCCCTCGGATCTGACGGTGGTTCAGGTGATCTTTGCTCAGGATGCAGATCTCACCTATCAGCTCTCCATCGCCAACTACGAGTTTGTGGATTATCTGATTGATGTCGTCTCTTTGGTGCAGCGCGGACAACAGCCGGATTTCTCCACCGCCTTTTACAAGAAACTGATGCGATATGAAGATTGATCTGGGTTGCTCAGCCACCATCACTCTCTACGACACCACACTGCGGGATGGGGCCCAGCGAGAGGGGCTATCGCTGTCGGTGCAAGACAAGTTACAGATTGCCAAGCTGCTGGATCGGCTGGGGATCCCGTTTATTGAAGGGGGCTGGCCAGGAGCCAATCCCAAGGATGTGCAGTTTTTCTGGCAGATGCGGGAAGAGCCCCTAGAGCAAGCCGAGCTGGTGGCTTTTTGTTCTACCCGCAAGCCGGGGCGGCGGGCGGCAGACGATCCCATGCTGCAGGCCATTTTGGCGGCGGGCACCCGCTATATAACCGTCTTCGGCAAGTCTTGGGATCTCCACGTCACCGAGGGCCTGGGCACCACGCTGCAGGAAAACCTGGCCATGATCCGCGACACCATTGCCTATCTGCGATCCCAGGGGCGGCGGGTCATCTACGATGCCGAGCACTGGTTCGACGCCTATCGCCACAACCCCGACTATGCCCTGCAAACCCTGGTGGCGGCTGCCGAGGCAGGGGCAGAGTGGCTGGTTCTCTGCGATACCAACGGCGGATCCCTGCCCCACGAGATTGCGGCGATCACGGCAGCTGTCTTGGCAGAATCCCATCACCTGCAGCACTTGCCCCTAGGGATCCACACCCACAACGACTCCGGCACTGCTGTGGCCAATGCCCTGGCGGCGGTGCAGGCAGGGGCGCGCATGGTGCAGGGCACCATCAACGGCTATGGGGAACGCTGCGGCAATGCCGACCTGTGCAGCGTCATTCCCAACTTGCAACTGAAGCTGGGCTATCGCTGTCTGCCGCAAGAGAAGCTGCAACACCTGACGGAGATCTCCCGCTCCATCAGCGAGGTGGTCAATTTGGCCCCGGATGACCATGCGCCGTTTGTGGGCCTATCGGCCTTTGCCCACAAGGGCGGGATCCACGTCAGCGCCGTTCAGAAAAACCCTCTCACCTACGAGCACATCGCCCCGGAGCAAGTGGGCAACTGTCGCCGCATTGTGGTCTCGGAACAGGCGGGGCTGAGCAACATCCTCCACAAAATGGCCGGATTCGGGATCCGGCTGGAGAAGTCGGATCCGCAGGTGCGCTTGATTTTGGAGCGGCTGAAAACTTTGGAGCTGCAGGGCTATCAGTTTGAGGCGGCTGAGGCCAGCTTTGAGCTGTTGGTGCGGGGCTTGCTGGGACAACGCTCCCATCCTTTTGAGGTGCTCAGCTTCAACGTGACGACCACCACACGCTCCGATTGGAACAGCAAAGACTGGGATCCCAGTGGCGAAGCAACGGATGTGCAATCTTTGGCGGCGGTGAAGATAGCGGTGCAGGGGCAAACTCGGGTGACGGCGGCGGAAGGCAATGGGCCGGTGGCCGCTCTGGATGGGGCGCTACGCAAAGCGCTGCTGGAGTTCTATCCCCAACTGGAGGCGATTCACCTGTCCGACTACAAGGTGCGCATTTTGGACGGGCGGGCCGGCACCTCGGCCAAAACGCGCGTGCTGGTGGAGTTCAGCGACGGTCACCGCCGCTGGACCACGGTGGGGGTTTCCACCAACATCATCGAGGCCTCCTGTCGGGCTTTGGTGGAGGGCTTTGAGTATAGCCTGCTGCCGCCCAGCTCTCCTTTGCCGGCTGCGGCAGAGCACCGTTCTTCTCCGCTGGCTGCAAAAACGGCCTCCCCTTGAAGAAAAACCTTCAACTGGCTTTACCCTGGCAGCGCCCCTCTACCCCAGCAAGCTAAACCGTAACCACGACAGCTATGCGAATCATCGGCCTGACAGGCGGAGTGGGCACGGGCAAATCCACGGTGGCCCGCATCCTGGAGCAGCACGGGATCCCAGTAGCCGATGCCGATCAAATGGCCCGCCAGGCCTTGGCGGTGGGATCCCCCATTCGCGAGCGGGTACTGGAACGCTATGGGAAGGCCATCCAAACACCCTCCGGGGATCTGGATCGCCGGCGGTTGGGCCAGATCGTGTTTGCAGATGCCGCTGAGCGGGCTTGGCTAGAGGCCCAAATCCACCCTTTCGTTAGAGCTCAACTGCAAGATTTTCTGTCCGCGTTGGCGGAGCAGAGCTCTAAAGTCCATGGGGTGCCGCTTGAGGAAGAGCCTGCCTCCCAAAAGCGTAGCGGGGTAGGATTTTCTTCTGGGCAGGGATCCCAAACCGTTTGTCTGATGATCCCGTTGCTGTTTGAAGCCCACCTGCAGGGGTGGGTGAATGAAATTTGGGTGGTGACTTGCACTCCAGAGCAGCAGCGGCAACGCCTTGCTCGCCGGGATCTTCTTACACCGGCAGAAATCGAAGCTCGCATCGCCAGCCAGTGGCCTTTGGCGGAAAAAGTGCGCCGTGCCGATGTGGTGCTGGACAACTCCGGATCCCTGGCTGAGCTGGAAGCCCAGGTGAAGCAAGCTTTGGCGTCGGCGGGCCAGAGGCCATTTGCCTCACCCCCGCGGGCCGGATACAGTGACGGGTAGGGTCTGGTGGGACGGATCCCTTGGTATCCATGTACGGGTGGGTTGAGGGAGAAACGATGCAGGAAGCAGGCTGCGTTGGCGAGACGGAGTTTGCTCAAGCTCTGGCCGCGCGGGAGCGGGAAATCCAGCTTTTGCGAGAGCGCAATCGCATCTTGCAGGGCCAGATAGACCTTCTGGAGCTGCGCCAAGAAAAGCAACACCGGCAAATTCGCAGCTATGAGGCGGAGATCGAGCAGCTTTACCAAGAGAAGCAGTTGCTGGAGCAGATGATTCAAGAGTTGCCAGAGCTCTACCGGCGCAAGCTGCAGGCCCGCCTTCAGCCCATTCGCGAGCGCATCGCCGCCATCCAGGCCGAGAATCGCCAGCTTAGGAAGGAGTTGTACCAGCTCAGCTACCGCGTGCAGCACATGGATCAGCTTGACTCGCCCGGCTGGAGAGTGCAACTGCCCCAGCTTCCCTCTCTGCGTCGCCGGGATCCCAAATCCTCAGCGGAGCGGAGCACAAAAGCTCTGCCGGTCTCCCCCCCTGGTGTCCAGCCCTGCTCTTGATGGGCAGGGAGGGATCCCGCCATCGAGAAGCCAGAATAGGAGAGCCCCGGTGGGATCGCGTCAGCAGAGCAGAGCTCTTGCGCGGTTCCGGTTGGGGCGCTGCTTGCTTGGAGATCCCGGAAATGGCCACCGCTGGCAACTATGAACCCCTGCATTTAAAATACCGCCCGCAGCGCTTTGCCGATGTGGTCGGCCAAGGAGCGGTGGTGCAAACGCTGGCCAATGCCATCCGGCTGGGGCGGGTGGCGCCTGCCTATTTGTTCTGCGGGCCGCGGGGCACGGGAAAAACCTCCAGCGCCCGCATCTTGGCCAAGTCTTTGAATTGTGAACAGGGGCCGACGCCGGATCCCTGCCAGGCGTGCAGCCAATGCCGCGCCATCACTGCGGGAGCCTCCCTGGATGTTCTCGAGATTGACGCGGCCAGCAACACCGGCGTAGACAACATCCGCGAGCTGATCGAGCGGGCCCAGTTTGCCCCGGTGAACAGCCGCTACAAAGTCTATGTCATCGACGAGTGCCACATGCTCAGCAATGCGGCCTTCAACGCCTTGCTGAAAACTCTTGAAGAGCCGCCCCCCCGCGTGGTATTTGTCCTGGCCACCACTGACCCGCAGCGGGTTTTGCCCACCATTGTTTCCCGCTGTCAGCGGTTTGACTTCCGCCGCATCCCCCTCGACGACATGGTGGCCCACCTGGGCAAGATCGCCGCCCAAGAAGGGATCCCTATCACGCCGGAGGCGCTGCAACTGGTGGCCCAACTTTCCCAAGGGGGCCTGAGGGACGCCGAACGCCTGCTGGACCAGCTCAGCCTCTTGGAAGGATCCATCACCCCGGAGGCGGTTTGGGACTTGGTGGGCGGGATCCCGGAACAGCAGCTTTTGGCTCTGATGGATGCGCTGCTGGCTCAGGATGTGCAGGCGGTGCTCAGCCAAACTCGACAATTGTTGGAGCGGGGCAAAGAGCCCTTAGCCCTGTTGCAGAACTTGGTGGCCCTTTACCGGGATCTGCTGCTGGTCAAGACAGCCCCCCAGCAACGGGAGTTGGTGGCTGTAACGGACTCCACCTGGGCAGCCCTGCAGCAACGGGCCCCTCGCTACTCGGTGGAGATACTGCTGGCAGCCCAGAGCCATCTGCGCCAGTGTGAGCCGCAAATTCGTCAAAGCGGACAGCCCCAACTGTGGTTGGAAATTGCCCTAGTGGATCTGCTGGGCCAGCTGCGCCCAAGCATGGTGGCTGAGGATTCAGCGGAACGGAGTCCTTTCCCAGCCCTTGACCTATCTCCTGCACCCCAGAGAACTCCCCCGGACGGGACAGCCCCTCCGGCCCCTGCTGCGACCATCAGCCCATCAAGCCCATCAACTGTTGGTGAGATAGATGAATTAACTGTTGGGCCTTCAGCCTCCCCTGCTGTTGCGTCGAGCCAGAAGGCAGATCGCGCTACTCGGACGGAGTCCTCGGAGCAGCCCAGAGAACCGGCAAGGGACGCCGCCACAGTCAAGCTGCTGCGCCCCCACTGGGACGAGTTCCTCAAGCGCCTCTCTCCCCTCACCAAGGCTCTGATGGGATCCGGCCACCTGCACCAAGAGACTCCTGAAGCAATTACCCTCGCCTTTCCCAGCAAGGGTTTGGTGGAAAAAGTGCGCAGCAAAGAAGCCGAACTGCGGTCGGTGCTCCACAACCTGCTGCAGCGCCCTGTGCAGCTCAACTTGATTGTGCAGCGGGGGCCGGATGTTTCCATTCGCGTCAGCGGTGCGGAGTCCTCGGCACTGCTCAGCCGAGAAACAGACCTGCCCCCCGCCCCCCCGGATCCTGTCACCACGCCGGGGTTGCAGAGCGATAGCACCAACAGTCGTGCTTCCTCAAGGGAGCCCAGAGCAGAACCGCAGAGCCACGGCCTTGCCCAGCGACAGCAACATTCCCCTTCTGACTCCAGCCCACCTTCGCCAGAGCCTGAGCGGGACAATCCTATGGGTGGCCCCAAGGTGGCCGGCTTGGCAACCCAAGGACTTTTTCCTGCCGGTGCGAACAAAGTGCTCCGCACCGCTGTCGCGACCGATTCTCCAAGTCGTGCAGAGCGCCGCGACACCCTGCACGGTGGGCAGTCCTTCGAGCTAACCCAGGAGCTGGCGGAGATTGCCCGCCGTTTTGCCGACCACTTCAACGGCAGCTTGGTGGATTTGGAAGGGGTGTTGGAGTCTGACGTGACGGGATCCACGGAAGAGCTCTCCTCAATAGAGGCTATAGAAGCCGAGGGATCCCCTGACCTGCTCTCCGGTGAGACCTACGGCTCGCCAACAGGAGCAGAGCCGTCCGCGTCAGCGGGGCGGAGTCCTCATCCCCTAGACTTTCCCAATCCAGTAAGGAATCCGTCCTACCGGCGTGAGCAGTCTTCTCAGCTTGCCGTTCGCCTCAGCGGGACGGAGTCCTTGGAGGAGGAGCATGCCTCTAACCCCCAAAACCCTGAACTTTGCTGAATTTACTGAGCTTTAGGCGGTTTGGCAAAA
>NZ_JANSHW010000503.1:0-851 GCF_047461815.1 Synechococcus sp. R6-10 | reverse complement strand
TAGAGCAGAACAGGCTCAGGGCTACTGAAAGCCCGCTCCGTACCGCTTAGCGGTCGGAGCCGGGTAGTTTACAATCCTTGCCCGGCACGGCTTTTGCGGATCCACCTGGAAAAAACCGGAAGATTTGCCTATTTCCTCACAAAAGGATGCTTGATCCGGGGCAGAAGGGTGGCAGGATGAGGAGTGGATGTTTTTTCTGGAGACCCAACCAGGATGGCTACCTACAAGGTCACTCTGATCAACGAGGAGCAAGGCTTGAACGTCACCATCGATGTGCCGGATGACGAATACATTTTGGACGTGGCAGAAGAGCAAGGGATCGAGCTGCCTTATTCCTGCCGCGCCGGTGCCTGTTCGACCTGTGCTGGCAAGCTGGTGAGCGGCACGGTGGATCAAAGCGATCAGTCCTTCCTGGATGATGATCAGATCGAGCAGGGCTATGTGCTGACCTGTGTGGCTTACCCTACTTCCGACTGCACCATCATCACCCACCAAGAAGAAGCCCTTTACTGATCGAGCTTGAATTTCCGTCCTCAACCCTAGCCCCTCTTCCAAAGAGAGAGGGGTTTTTGTTTTGGGTGGCCCAAGGGGGTGTTCGAGCGCTCCGCGCTGCTGAGGCCCTCACCCAGAGGGAGAGGAGAATTGGCAGTGGTAGGATTTCCTTATTCTGTAGTGCTTCAGCAACCATGACCCCTGAGCAAGAGCAGTGGCTGATTCAAGCCATCCAGGAGCTACAAGCCTCCCAAAGAGAATTGCAGGCCGCTCAGCAGGAGCTGCGCCTTGTCCAACAAAACCAGCAGGTTTTGATTCAAGAGCTGCGGGAAGGGCAGGCGATGCTGGCCCAGTTTTTT
>NZ_JANSHW010000502.1:0-674 GCF_047461815.1 Synechococcus sp. R6-10 | reverse complement strand
GACAAACATCAGCAAAACAGGGATCTCCAGCAATAGCGTTAGTGAAAAAGGGGGTGGCATTTACAACGGCAACGGCGGCAAGGTAACCCTCAACGCCAGCGAGATCTCCTTCAACAATGTCGGCCAGGAGGGGGGAGGCATCTATGTTTCCAGCAGCAGTACAGTAAACATTACCAACAGCACCCTATCAGGAAATAGTGCTGGCACAAAAGGCGGTGGCATCTACAATCTCGGCACCAGCAGTCTAAGCTTTGTAACAATTGCATCGAACTCAGCTTCAAAAGGTGGAGGTATTTTCAACGGCGCCACAGCCAACCTTAGGAACTCAATCGTCGCAAACAGTACAAGCGGAGGTAATTGTTCCAACGCTGGCACTCTCACCCCCAGCGGGGCAAATCTCGACACCGATGGAAGCTGCCCAGGATTTACGGCTGTAACCTCAGCAGCTCTGAACCTTGGGTTACTGGCCAACAATGGTGGGCCGACCCAGACCCATGCACTTCTGGCAGGCAGTGTAGCCATCGACGCTGTGCCAGCCGGGCAGTGTACCGACCTGAACAGTAGCCCTGTCAACCAGGATCAGCGGGGTTTTTCCCGACCTGCTGGAGTTCGGTGTGATGTAGGAGCATATGAGGAGCAAGCTCCGCCCACCCCCACCCCAACACCGACGCCAA
>NZ_JANSHW010000501.1:0-1792 GCF_047461815.1 Synechococcus sp. R6-10 | reverse complement strand
CGCTCTTGGGGGCTGCCGTAAACCAGCCTAGAGGTTCGGGCCTGTTTTGTTCTCTGGTAGGGCAGAGCAGGCCCAGGGCTACTGAAAGCCCGCTCCGTACCGCTTAGCGGTCGGAGCCGGGTAGTTTACCAGTTTGGGCCGGCGTTGCTTGCTTCTGTGCCGGACGAATGGCTAGGACGGTTGGTGGGGGTGTCGGGAGATCTGATCCAACGTTGCCGCCAAGAAATGAGGATCCCTGCTGGCGCTTTGGGCTGCAGAGAGCAAGATTGAGACGGGGGGAGCCCAAGAGAGAAACTCGAGCGCTTGTTTCACCAAAAGACAAGCTGCTGCCGCCTCAACCCCAGCAAAAGGACGGCAAAACACTTGGTCAAAGGAATTGGTGGCTTTCCGGCTGCAACACTATCTCGCTCGGTACAGCACCAGCGGGCGCTGTAAGGGCAAAGCAGATGGCTTCCGCAGCCGTGGCAGGGCTGAGCATCTTGTCTCGTTGCACCTTCAGGCTGATGGGATCCCAGAAGGGTGAGTCGATGCCTCCGAAGTAAAACAGCGTAAATCTGACCCCAAAGCGCTTCAGCTCATCGGCCATGCACTTGCTAAACCCGACCACCCCAAACTTGGCCGCACAGTAAGCAGAGGCCATCGCCATGGGATAACGTCCAAGGACGCCGGGAAAATTGAGGATGTGGCCGGATTTTTGCTCCCGCATGGGGTTGGCAGCCAGTTGGCTGGTGTAGAAGCTGCCCTTCAGGTTGACCGCCAGCATTCGCTCCAGGTCTGCGGGGGTTAGCTGGGGAGCAGGCTTCAGGATCCCGGCCCCGGCCAGGTTAATCAGCACGTCAATGCGCCCATGCTTTTGCACCGTTTGGTTGACCAGGGCCTCTACCTGGGCATAGTCCGTCACATCAGTGGGGATCCCCAATCCAGAGGCAGCCCCCAAAGAGGCTGATTTCTCCACCAGAGCTCGCAGGGGCTCTTCTCGCCGAGCGGCCAACACCAGATGGGATCCGGCCTGAGCCAGCATGGGCACCAGGACGCTGCCGATACCCCCTGTTGCCCCTGTGATCAAAATAACTGCCTGCGATAGCGGAGAAGACACGTTACGTTTCTTAAACTCTTTTTCCCATCATACACAGGGATCCCGACAAGCCAGTCACAGCCCCACTGGATCCCTCGACAGAGGTCATCTGAGCGGTGGAGAAGACAGGAAAGGCTGGTACAGCCACAACCCACTGAACCCCAGGGTTAGGAGAGTGAGGGGCAGGCCAAAGCGCAGATGTTCTCCAAACGAAAGCACGTAGCCTTTTTTGGCCGCTGCCTCGACTGTGATCAGATTGGCCACCGCCCCAAATAGTGTCAAATTGCCTGCCAAAGTGGAGCCAGCAGCCAGCAACAGCCAAGCGGTGGTCTCCTGTCGGGGCAGGAACGATTGCAGCAACAGCACCGCCGGCACATTGGAGATGATGTTGGACAAAACGGCCACACTACTCAGCAGGGCAAGAGGGGATCCCGCCAGACTCTCTGCCAAGGATCCCAAGCTCATCCCCCAAGCAGTGACCAGCTCTCCCGTTGCCCGCGTCAGGATAAATAGCCCGGAAAACATCACCAGCAGATTCCAGTCCACCTGCTCCAAAAATCGCTCTGGCTTCAGCCTACGGGTAATCAACAACAGGGCCGCCGCCACCAAAGCCGATTCTGCCAAGGGAAGTCCGGCTACAAAGGCCACAAACAGCCCCCCCGTAATCACCACGCTCTTGCGCAACAGGGGCGGGTAGAGCCGCAGCGGCAGCCAAGG
>NZ_JANSHW010000500.1:0-1202 GCF_047461815.1 Synechococcus sp. R6-10 | reverse complement strand
GTTGACGAAACTTAACGGATGTTTTAAGTTTAGGTTGTCAATCTTCGCGCTTCCTTAGGGAAGTTTGTCCTCATGACTACTGTTATCCAACGTCGCTCAACCAGCAACGTGTGGGAGCAGTTCTGCGAGTGGGTCACCTCCACCGATAACCGCCTTTACATTGGCTGGTTTGGGGTGCTGATGATTCCCACCCTGCTGACTGCCACCACCTGCTTTATCATCGCCTTCATTGGGGCTCCGCCGGTGGACATTGACGGCATCCGCGAGCCCGTTTCCGGTTCCTTGCTGTACGGGAACAACATCATTTCTGGGGCTGTAGTGCCCTCTTCGGCAGCCATTGGCCTGCACTTTTACCCGATTTGGGAAGCCGCCTCACTGGACGAGTGGCTGTACAACGGCGGTCCGTACCAGCTGATTGTGCTGCACTTTTTGATTGGGGTGTTCTGCTACATGGGACGCGAATGGGAGCTGAGCTACCGTTTGGGGATGCGGCCCTGGATTGCGGTGGCTTACTCTGCGCCCGTGGCAGCGGCCACAGCAGTGTTTTTGATTTACCCGATTGGGCAGGGGTCGTTCTCGGATGGGATGCCCCTGGGGATTTCGGGGACCTTCAACTTCATGCTGGTGTTCCAGGCAGAGCACAACATCCTGATGCACCCGTTCCACCAGCTGGGCGTGGCTGGCGTGTTTGGGGGTGCGCTGTTTAGTGCCATGCACGGGTCGCTGGTGACCTCGAGCCTGATTCGGGAGACCTCGGAAGAGGAGTCTCAGAACCTGGGGTACAAGTTTGGGCAAGAGGAAGAGACCTACAACATTGTGGCGGCGCACGGGTATTTTGGCCGGTTGATTTTCCAGTATGCGTCGTTCAACAACAGCCGGAGCCTGCACTTTTTCCTGGCGGCTTGGCCGGTGATTGGGATTTGGTTTACGGCGCTGGGGATCAGCATCATGGCGTTCAACCTGAACGGGTTCAACTTCAACCAGTCGATTGTGGACAGCAACGGTCGAGTGGTTGGGACGTGGGCTGATGTGCTGAACCGGGCGAACCTGGGGATGGAAGTGATGCACGAGCGGAATGCGCACAACTTCCCGCTGGACTTGGCGGCGGTGGAGGTAGCGCCTGCGGTGCGTGGCTGATGGCCTGACCTGACGCTTCAACAGCATTGGTGGATCCCCCAGCTTGGTCTGGGGGATTTTTTTGT
>NZ_JANSHW010000499.1:0-956 GCF_047461815.1 Synechococcus sp. R6-10 | reverse complement strand
AAACAGGCTATAGCTTTAGCTTTGCTCTTGACCCAAGGCTTGCTCAGCACACCACCCATTAGCCTAACAATGCCCAACAGCGTTTTTCCATTCTGCTTCTATTGGGAAACTCCTAGCAGCTGCCCTTGCCCGCAGTTGTCAACACTGTAGCCGACCTGTAGCCAATGGTAGCAACTGTTCCAAGGGAATGATTCTCAGGCTGCAGGATGTCTATTCCCCAGACAGGGCCATTGATATTGATCTTGAGTATCTGTAGTTTTTTCCAGCAACGCTGACTGGAGCCAATAGAGGTGTTTTTGCACAGCCGGGATCCAACTGACCGATCCCCAGGGCTCTCTAAGGGCTGGATTGCATTCCCTCAGCCAAGGGGATCCATTCAGCCATCTTGAAGCTCATCGCTTAGGCAGGCGTTGCCCACACCTGCGGAGTGAAGCTGCCGTGTAGGCCATAGGGAATGTGGTGCCGCAATGGGATCCGCGCAACCGGGCCGGCTGTCAGGTCGGCTGCTTCTAGGATCACCACTTGAGAGCGCTGGCTGGCCGCATCAAAAACCACCGTCACGATCCACCCTGCCTCTTCTCCCTGGTCTTCTGGATCGGGGATGAACACCGGTTCTCCCACAAAGCCGCGGGGGGCAAAGCTGTACTGCTGTGTGCGGCCTGTGGCGGTATCCAGCTTGAGGATGGCCTGTAGGGGAGCATTGGGGCCAGGAGCATGGGTGGCCCCGATGTAGATGTAGCGGTGGGATCCCCCCATTCGAGCCGGGTGGATGGCCGGAAACTCCACCGAGCGATCCAGCAGCAGTTCCCGCTTCACGCTGCCCCCCTTGGGATCCAGATAGAACCGCCACAGCTTGCCCGCCGGAATTTGGGCAAAGTCAATCTGCAGGTAATCGGCATCCGGCTCCAGGGCAGGGTAGTTCTCATAGAGGACGGCATCCACCACAACCCGATCCC
>NZ_JANSHW010000498.1:0-2289 GCF_047461815.1 Synechococcus sp. R6-10 | reverse complement strand
TCATTACGTTTCCAATTTCTAGGGATCCCCCCGAAGGGGGAACTGCCGGTCTGCACTGACTTTCGCGGAGTAGACCATCTCGTTTCCAATTTCTAGGGATCCCCCCGAAGGGGGAACGTTAGTATGCACCAATCAAACGGAATTGATCATGACACTCGTTTCCAATTTCTAGGGATCCCCCCGAAGGGGGAACTCTATGTCTGTTGTTTACTCCTGCATTCCCGGGAAACGTTTCCAATTTCTAGGGATCCCCCCGAAGGGGGAACGTGGTGTATTGCGTGTGAGCTAAACTAACCTCCCAAGAGTTTCCAATTTCTAGGGATCCCCCCGAAGGGGGAACAGGCGACTCTTTTCCGCCAGCATCTTTGCAATAATAGTTTCCAATTTCTAGGGATCCCCCCGAAGGGGGAACTACTACCGTATTCTACGGAGTGCCCGGCAAACTTGTTGTTTCCAATTTCTAGGGATCCCCCCGAAGGGGGAACAACCAAATTCTCGGATAAGCCAGGTTCTTTAGAGTAAATTCAAGTTTCCAATTTCTAGGGATCCCCCCGAAGGGGGAACTACAGATACTTAACACTCGGGTGGATTTTGTGAGACAGTTTCCAATTTCTAGGGATCCCCCCGAAGGGGGAACCGTCGGAAATTATACAGAGCGTTTGCATTGGCCAGTGTTTCCAATTTCTAGGGATCCCCCCGAAGGGGGAACTTTGTAAGCCAATCCTGCGCCCCTGCAAGGTCTGTAGTTTCCAATTTCTAGGGATCCCCCCGAAGGGGGAACCTTGAGTAATCCTTCCGAGCGGGGCCGCTGCCCCCTGTTTCCAATTTCTAGGGATCCCCCCGAAGGGGGAACTATAAATTACTCATTGTGTTATTGAGTGGCGGGCTTTCATTAAGTTTCCAATTTCTAGGGATCCCCCCGAAGGGGGAACATAGTAGACCTCCCTTTACGGGATAGAAACAACACCCAGGTGTGTTTCCAATTTCTAGGGATCCCCCCGAAGGGGGAACTATGTTGTGTGAACTAGGAGAGCAAATAGATTTGTTTAGGTTTCCAATTTCTAGGGATCCCCCCGAAGGGGGAACTGAAAGGTCTCAGCCCGGCGGGCCTACGGGTACAAAAGTTTCCAATTTCTAGGGCTCCCCCCGAAGGGGGAACAGACAAGGCAAGTCCGTACGGGAAAGATTGTTCTGATGTTTCCAATTTCTAGGGATCCCCCCGAAGGGGGAACCTCCAAATTCTGTGAGCAAACCAACGGGAGGTACTACCTAAGTTTCCAATTTCTAGGGATCCCCCCGAAGGGGGAACCGGGACCGGTAAAACTAAATCTAATTTGCTTGCTAGAGTTTCCAATTTCTAGGGATCCCCCCGAAGGGGGAACTTTCGAGCTAGCTCCGGGCTCAGCCCAAATTTGGGCTGTTTCCAATTTCTAGGGATCCCCCCGAAGGGGGAACACTGTTTTGGCCTGACTCTGACTACACCGACTTTTCGGGTTTCCAATTTCTAGGGATCCCCCCGAAGGGGGAACAGCCTTGGCTTTAATCACCTCTTCCACTTGCGTGGTCCAAGTTTCCAATTTCTAGGGATCCCCCCGAAGGGGGAACACCTAAGTGGAGTGTCCGCCGAGTAGCGGAGATCCCCGTTTCCAATTTCTAGGGATCCCCCCGAAGGGGGAACTCCTCTTCTGAAGGATACCAAGTACCCCATCTGGTGGTAGTCAAGTTTCCAATTTCTAGGGATCCCCCCGAAGGGGGAACAAGGTACTTTCAAGGCTTCTTCCATAAGTACGATCTAGTTTCCAATTTCTAGGGATCCCCCCGAAGGGGGAACTTGCGGTAGTTTTAGTTGCAACAGCTGCTCTTGCTCTAGTTTCCAATTTCTAGGGATCCCCCCGAAGGGGGAACGAGCTAGCTCCAGGTTGGCCTTAAAACGGCCTAGAGTTTCCAATTTCTAGGGATCCCCCCGAAGGGGGAACTTTGACCATTTGATAATCATATAGCCCTCCCTTTTATGTTTCCAATTTCTAGGGATCCCCCCGAAGGGGGAACGTATGCATCTCAAACTCATCGGGTCTTGCGGTTGGTCTAGTTTCCAATTTCTAGGGATCCCCCCGAAGGGGGAACGACTGGCACGTACCGGATCGCTGGCGTGTGCCCGATATGTTTCCAATTTCTAGGGATCCCCCCGAAGGGGGAACAAACTGTACGCCCTGAGGTTTGTCCGAGCAAGACTCGTTACGTTTCCAATTTCTAGGGATCCCCCCGAAGGGGGAACAAACTAGTCTCCCC
>NZ_JANSHW010000497.1:0-3112 GCF_047461815.1 Synechococcus sp. R6-10 | reverse complement strand
TGCTTGAGATCTTGGCCGGGGAAAAGGCGCAAGGGATAAATCTTGAGGGATCCCGGTGGCATGGGCTGGGGCTCCTGGGGGCGGGAGGAGCGGATCCCGGGTCGCCAGCCGGGCTTAACCACCGGGCGGGAGCGAGCGATCACCAAGCAGTCATCCGGCAGGGGGTAGCGGGCAGGGATGGTGGAGCCGGCAGCAATGGTGACATCGGATCCCACCTGCAAAGGAGCCACCAACACCGAGTTGGCGCCTGTTTTGCTGCGATCCCCAATTTCGGTAAAGTGCTTTTGCTGGCCGTCGTAGTTGGCGATGATGGTGCCCGCGCCGATGTTGACCTGGGATCCCAGCTTGGCATCTCCCAGGTAGGCCAAGTGGGCGGCATTGCTGTGGGATCCAATCTGGGTATTTTTGGTTTCCACAAAGTTGCCGATGCGGCAGTGATCCCCGATCTGGCTGTGGGGGCGCACGTGGGCGTAGGGGCCTATCCAAACCTGGTTGCCGATGCGGCTGTGGCTGACCACCGAGTAGAGAATGTGACACTCAGATCCAATCTCGCTGGACTCGATCCAACTGCCCGGCCCCAGGCGGGTTCCCGAGCCAATGCGGCACACCCCTCGCAGATGGGTTTGGGGCTCGATCACCACATCGGGGGCCAATTCCACCGTTTCCTCGAGGCTGCTGCTGTCGGGATCCACAAAGGTGACCCCGGCTTCCATCCAGGCTTCCTTGAGGCGATCCTGCAAAATCTGGTACGCCTGGGCCAGTTGGCGGCGGTCGTTGACGCCCACAATTTCTTGCGGATCGGCAACATCCAGAGCGATGGCTTTGCCCACCCGCTTGACGGCATCTGTTAGGTAGTACTCCTGCTGCGCGTTGTTGCGATTGAGATGGGGCAAAACCTGAGCCAGAGCCGGCCAGTGAAAACAATACACCCCACTGTTGATGCGGCGATTTTGCCGTTGGGCCGGGGTGCAGTCTCGCTCTTCCACCAGTTCCAGCACTCGCTGTTGGGCATCGCAGAACACCCGTCCATAGCCATAGGGATCCGCCACCTGAGCCGAGAGCAAGGTTACCTCTGGGTTCACCTGGCGGTGGCGCTCCACCAGAGCTTGCAGGGTTTCTGCCCGCAGCAGGGGCACATCCCCGTTGATCACCAGCAGATCCCCCTGAAAACCGCCCAGGACGGGCAACAGTTGCTGAACGGCGTGTCCGGTGCCCAATTGCTGGGCCTGCTCCACAAATTCAACCGGGTACTCCCGCAGGGCTTGGCGCACCTGCTCCTGTTCATAACCCACAATCACCAGACAGCGGTGGGGTTTCAAGGTTAGCACCGTGCGCAGCAGCCGCTCGATCAAAGACAGGGATCCCAGTTTGTGCAGCACCTTGGGCAACTGCGACCGCATCCGGGTACCTTTGCCCGCTGCCAAGATCGCTACCGATAGTTCCCGCTCTGCCATGTTCCTTCCCCGAACCGCCCCCATCAAGTATAGGCGGCGGGATGCTGCTCAAAAATCTTCTGAGGTTGGATCCAAGTTCCTGAGCCCTGTGCGGCCAAAACTGAGCTAGCTTAATGGCACATCTAGCTGGTGCAGTCTATGGCCGAGAGCAGGGGCCCTGATATGCCCCCACAGGAACGTCGGCGGTTGGTCCGCGAGGTGGCCGGCTGGCTGGCGATGCTGGGGGTGTTCATTCCAGGGTTGCAGCGCTTCTATATGGGGCACCAACGCTGGGGCTGGGGCTACTTGGTGGCGGGGCTGATGGTGTTCGTTCCCTCCATCCCGCTGCAGATCCTCAGCTACGGGGTACGCGCCCTTTGTTTGCTGGAAGGGCTGTGGATCCTGACCATGAGCAATGCCGATTTCGATTTTCGATTCAACCGAGAGTTGATCGAGCTGGAGTGGACCAGTGTGGAAGGGCGAGAAGCTCGGGATCCCGAACAGCAGTTGGAAAGCCAGTTGAAACAGGGCTTGATCACCCGCGCTGAATATGAGGAGCGCCGCCGGCAAATCCGCAAGATTTCCTGACGCAAGCATCTGCCTGGATAGACAGCCCGATAGATGGATAATGGTTCTGGTGTTGATTTTCCCGGCAATAGCTCCCACCCAAGCTGGGCTCTTTTCTCTCCTCTGTCATTGTGCACCGCCCTTTTGCCTATCTTATGTTGCCAAATCCTCCTCTCGTAGCCATCCCCCTGTTCTCTATTGCGGCAGCCATGCTCTTGGTCTATCTGCCCATGGGGGTGGTGGGCTATGCCCGTGCCCGCGTTGGCTACGACCTGCATGCTCCTCGGGCTATGTTTGATAGGCTACCTCCCTACGGGCAACGGGCCACCTGGGCCCACGCCAACGGGTTTGAGACCTTTGGGATGTTTGCGGCAGCAGCGTTGATCGCCTACATCACCGGCCCACACCCGGATCCCTGGTATTTTGGCCTCAGCGGAGATGAAGGGGTAGCTGTGCTGTGTGGGGTGTTTCTGCTGGCGCGGCTGCTCTACAACTTTTTCTACATTGCCGATATTCCCATTGGGCGATCCCTCTCCTTCTTGGCGGGATCCCTGGCCACGTTGGGCCTGTTGCTGATTAGCCTGCTGCCTTTTCTCGGCACCGGCCTGGCCTAATCTGGCGAGAGAAACTCCCCCGTCATTTGTTGAGCCTGCCGGTACCCTGGCCCAACCTGCGATACTGGAAAAGGACTTCGTCCTGCTGTCGCCAACGGCGTCCTCTGGGTGCCTCTCTTTTGTCCCACGGCCCACTACGCAACGGTCAGCCATGTACACTCTGGAACTGCTCCTGAAAGGGAACCCTGCCCCCATCGTTGTCCACCAAAAAGAGGAAGAAGCGGCCAACCGGGCCTACCAAAGCATCGTCAATGCTCTGCAGAGTGGATCCCCTCAGAGTTTGGAGCTGACCTGCGACCGCACCGGCAAAAAGGTGTTCCTGCTCACCGGTGAGCTATGTGGCGTGCAAATGACTTCCAAGTCGGGCGGCGCCAGCCCCATGGGAGCCCGTCCCGGTTTTTTGGCCCAGTTGCAAAGCTGAGGACAGCCCTTTTCTCTCTGCCGCTAAGGGATCCCTATGTCTGAGGTGGCCATTCGGGTGGAGAGCCTGACCTTTGC
>NZ_JANSHW010000496.1:0-750 GCF_047461815.1 Synechococcus sp. R6-10 | reverse complement strand
GCGGTCGGAAGCAGGAACCCGCCGAGACGACTGCGCAAGGAGCCATCCATGCGTAGCGTGGTAGGAATCTCCAGCCTTCAGGCCGGGGAGGATGTCAACACAGCTTGCCCTCAGGGTCAGCACAGGTGAGAATAAAAAAACAGAGAAGCCATTCTCAAGCTCATTTTTGTCTGCCTGTGAATCCTGTTCGCACCCTCTCCGCCACCAAAGCGGCCTTTTTCAGCGCCTACCCTCGCCCGATCAACGCCGTCTATCGCCGGGTGGTGGAGGAGTTGTTGGTGGAGCTGCACCTGACCACCGTCAACAGCACCTTCGTCTACGATCCGTTTTTTGCCTTGGGGCTGGTCACCCTCTACGACGGGCTGATGGAAGCCTATCACCCCCCTGAGCAGCGAGAAGCCATTTTCAACGCCCTCTGTAAGGCTCTGCACCTCAAGCCGGAGGTGTTGCGCAAGAATGCCCGCGATCTGCTGGAGTTGATGGGAAGCGGGGATCCCCGTCAAAGACTTGATCTCCTCTGTCTCAAGTCAGAGGCGGAAGATGTGGGTGGGTTGAAAGCCATTTTGGAGCGCATGACTCAGCCGCCCTACGCCTACAGCCGGGTCTTAGCTGTTGGCCTTTACACAGCCTATGAAGTTGTGGCCAAGTCCCTTTACGAAGAACCAGAAGAACGCACCCGCCGCTTTTTGGAGAATGTGGTGAGCAAGCTGCCCTTTTCAACAGAGCGGGTGAGAAAAGATCTGGAGCTCT
>NZ_JANSHW010000495.1:0-2129 GCF_047461815.1 Synechococcus sp. R6-10 | reverse complement strand
GCCCCGCCGAGAGGTCTTGCTGGAGCTGGCCCAGGTGCTGGGGGTGTACGTGCCCCAGTTTTACGAGGGGATCCCGCCTCGACCCATTGTGCCTGGGGTGCCGGAGCGCATCCGCCGTCGGGTGGCCCTGCCTCAACCCCAATACTCCGTCGGCCTGGTGCCTTTGGTGGAAACCGTCCACGACCGCTTGGTGATGGAAGTGCGGCGGGGCTGCACACGGGGCTGCCGATTTTGCCAGCCGGGCATGCTTACCCGCCCAGCGCGGGATGTGGATCCGGAAGCAGTGGTGGAGGCTGTGGTGCAGGGCTTGCGCAAGACCGGCTACAACGAATTTTCCCTCTCTTCTCTCAGTTGCTCCGACTACCTTTCCCTGCCGGCGGTGGGAGCGGAGCTGCACAACCGTCTCCTCAGAGAACACATTGCCCTTTCCCTGCCCAGCCAGCGGGTGGATCGCTTTGATGAGCAAATTGCCGCCATCATGAAGGGATCCCGCCGCTCCGGCCTCACCTTTGCCCCCGAAGCTGGCACCCAAAGGCTGCGGGACATCATCAACAAGGGCCTCACCGATGCCGACTTGATTCGCGGCATTCGCACCGCCGTCCAAGAGGGCTGGGACAAAATCAAGCTCTATTTCATGATTGGCCTGCCCGGCGAGACCGACGCCGATGTCCTGGGGATCGCCCGCACCGTCGAGATGCTGCAGCGAGAATGTGCAGCCCTGGGTCGCAAGCGGGTGGAATTTACCCTCACCCTCTCCAACTTCACCCCCAAGCCCCACACCCCCTTCCAGTGGCACCGGGTAGACTATGCCGACGTGCAGCGGAAGCAGGCCCTGCTGCAGAAGGAGCTGCGCCGGCTACGGGGAGTCAAAGCCCACTTCACCGATATCCGCTTCAGCATCCTGGAAGACTTCATCGGCAAAGGGGATCGCTCCCTGGGACAGATGATCGAGCGGGCTTGGCGGGCCGGTGCCGGCATGGATGCCTGGTGGGAAAGCATCGACACCGCCTATGCTGCCTGGGTGAGGGCCTACTGCGGCGAAGAGGTGGATCCTGCCGCCGATCCGGTCGCCCTCTGCGCCCATCTCCCCATCCGGGAATTGGGCCTGGAGGATCCCTTGCCCTGGGATCACATCGATACCGGCATCGACAAAAAATGGCTGCAAAAAGACTACCGCCGCGCCCTGGAAGCCCTCACCGTGGAAGACTGCTCCTTCGAGGGCTGCTCCGCCTGCGGCATCTGCGGCCCCGGCTTCGGCCACAACATCGTCATTCCCCCTCCGCCCGTCCCGCCCCTGCAGAGCAAACCCACCCCCACCCCGGATCCCCTGGAGCCGGAGCCACCTGCCCAGCGTTTCCGCATCACCTACGGCAAAACCGGGGATCTGCGCTGGCTGGGCCACCTGGATCTCATGCGCCTGTGGGAACGGGCCTGTCGGCGAGCGGGGTTACCTCTGGCCTTCAGCGGCGGCTACCACCCCATGCCCCGCCTGGCCAACGCCAACGCTCTGCCCATTGGCCAGGAAGGCTATGGCGAAATCCTGGATCTGGAGCTGCTGGATCGGCCTGAAGGTCCTCTGACGCCTGAGAAACTGCGCGCCCTTCTGAGCGAACAGCTGCCCCCGGAGATCCCCATTCAAGCTGTCCAAGAAATTGGCCTTCGGGATCCCTCTGCCACCGCAGCCGTTTACGCCGCCGAATATCAGCTTACGGTGAGCTGCGAGTTGCCCAAAGCCATTTGCGTCAGCGGGATGGAGTCCTCTTGGCCTGCCTGGGTTACCCAGATTCTGGATGCGCAGGAAATCTGGATTGAAAAAACCTCCAAGTCTGGCAAGTCCTCTCCCTTCAATGCCCGCGCCCTGCTTTACTACCTAGAGTTTCAGGGCCTGACCCCCGAGGGCAGCGCTTGCCTCCTTTACCGGGGCAGTTGCCGCAACGACGGTGCCTACCTGCGGCCCACCCATCTGGTTCAAATGGCCGAGTCATTGGGGTTGCCCCACTGGACACTACAGACGGCAAAGCGGCTGCGCCTGTTGTGGGAGCATGACTCTAGTCAACAATAAGCTCAACTATACTGAAAATAATGTATAATATGTTCAGTACGGATTACTACCAGTTGATCTTTCTGTT
>NZ_JANSHW010000494.1:0-1823 GCF_047461815.1 Synechococcus sp. R6-10 | reverse complement strand
CACGGCGGCCAAATCCCGGTACTGGCGCAGATCCAGGATAAAGACTTCGGCATTGGCCCCGTAGCGGAAGCTGCGAAACAGCCGATCCCGGCTATCCACACCGGCCACATCTGTCAGGTTGGGGGTAATGGGGTTGTATTCAAAAAAGGCTTGGTAGCCGAGCACCTTGAGATCTTCCACATCGCGGGTTTGCCCGGTGGTGTCGTTCAGCTGAGTGGCCCGGCCACCGCGGGCCTTCTGGCCACTGTAGTTGTCAATCACCTCGTGATCGTCCCAGTTGACAACAAAGGAAGTCCGGCCAAACAGTTGCGCGAACTCCCGCCCGGCATAGCCCGGCATAGTTGGGATCCCGCTGATCCCGATAGAGGCTGCGGTAGAACTCCAGATTGCCGATGGGATCTAACCCCAGCCAGAAGCGATCGGCGTAGACAGTGTCGCCGTTAAAGGAAATGAAATCGATATCGCCGCGGCTGACTTCTGCCAGCATGGCTGCCCCAATAGGAAAGGGAGGCTCGTTGGCACAACTGATGTGTAAGAAGCGAATGGGTCGTCCATCCCCAGGAGCTGGCAGGGTGCGAAACTGGCCTACAGGGCTGGTAAACCCCTCGCTGACAAACCGGTAGAAGTAGCGCTGCGCTGGCCTCAAGCCGGTGACGACGGCGCGGGCAATGTAGTCGCCTGGCTCAGTGCGGTAGTTGCGGCCCGCCACACGGCGAGCAGTAAGCGAAACTTGTTGCGAAATGGGGTTGAACTCGGAATTCTCAGCCACCTGCAACGTCACCGCAACCGTATCTGTCGCGCTGGCCGGGATCACCCGCGTGGAAAGCACCGCCCCTTCCGAGGTGGGATCCCCGGCAAATACCCCTTGGGGAAATCCAGGCTCTCCCAGGGGGGGAATGGAGGAACTGGAGGTGCCCCCACAGGCAGCCAGGGCGGCTGCCCCACCTCCAAACATAAGCAGTTGCAGGAAAAAGCGACGGGAACGCAGGGAACTCATAAGACCCACCTCAGGGACGCAGGCAAATGTAAAGGGATCCGCAACAAAGGCCAATCGCCTTTTTAGTCAAGCACTTTTGCCCCCAAGCTGAGGTTGTGGGCAGGTGAAGGCTGGGTTAGGGTTGGTTTAACGGCTCTGACCCCTGCGCCCAGGTTCCCCACGGCCTTTTCACAGAGCTTGCTGAGAAGGCTAAAATTTCATTACAGTTTTTCCTGCTTTTGCCCCATTTTTGCGGTTTTGCGTTCCTTAGACTTCTTGTTGACCCTGCCGAAGGAGGGATCGTCGTGGCTACGGAGACTCTGGTCAAGCCTTCTGTAACCCCAAAGCACATGCCCATGTACCGGGTGTTGCTGCACAACGACGATGTCAACACCATGGAGTACGTGGTTCAGGTGCTGGTGAAGGTGATCCCGGCGATGATGCCGCCGCAAGCCACTGAGATCATGCTGGAAGCCCACCACAACGGCGTTGCTGTGGTGATCGTGGTGCCGCGGGAGCACGCGGAGTTTTACTGCGAACAGTTGCGGCAGCATGGCCTGACCAGTTCCATTGAGCCGGAACGCTAGGCGGGGCGGGTTGGATGGGCCTGCCGATCTCCAAGCTGAGGGCTTGTCCATTTCTGCTGCGTCTGCTGCTTTTCTTGGCGATCCCCCTCCTAGCCTGGCTGCCGTGGGTCGGGCTGGGGGGGTGGTTTTTTCCGGAAGCGCGAGCCTACCTGTGGCTGCTCCTGTATGCCCTGCTGCTAGCCTGGCTATGGGTGTGGGGATCCGGGTTTGCCGCCTATGGACTGGATGGCAGTTGGCCTTGCCGAGGCGGGATCCTGTGG
>NZ_JANSHW010000493.1:0-2235 GCF_047461815.1 Synechococcus sp. R6-10 | reverse complement strand
GCACTTTTTCAAAGGGGTGGAAGGGGAGAACCGCGCCCATTTGAAGCGGATTTGGCTTTTTATCATTGCCATTGCCCTGCACAATTTCCCGGAAGGACTGGCGGTGGGAGTGGGTTTCGCTACCGGCCAAGTCGGCGATGGGTTGGCGTTGGCGTTGGGGATCGGCTTGCAGAACATTCCAGAGGGGCTGGTGGTGGCTTTGTCGCTGGCAAGCCAAGGGTATTCGCGGCGGTTTGCTTTTGGCATCGCCCTGCTGACCGGACTGGTGGAGCCCATCGGCGGGATCCTGGGAGCAACGGTGGTCTCTCTGGCGCAGCCCCTACTACCTTGGGGCATGGCTTTTGCGGCGGGGGCGATGTTGTTTGTCATTTCCGATGAGATCATCCCTGAGTCGCACCGGCAGGGGTTGGAGCGGGAGGGCACCTTTGGGGTCATCAGTGGGTTTGTGGTGATGATGTTGCTGGATATCACCTTGGGCTAGCAAGGGATCCCGTCGCGAAGTGGAACGGAGTTTTATTTTTTTATGTTGAGTAACGAACCCTTTTTGTGGCGAGGAGCAGGGGAACACGCCTGTCTGCTGCTACATGGATTGGGGGGCGGTGTTTACGAGTTGCAATGGCTGGCAGAGCGGCTGTTGGCGGCTGGCCTGACGGTGCAGGGATTTAACTATCCCGGCCATGACCGCCCGGCCCATCGCATGCCCCCTTCCCGCTGGACGGAGTGGTACGGGCGGGCTTTGGAGCATTATCTGGCTTTGCAGCAGGAGTATCCCCGCGTTTCCTTGGTGGGCTTTTCCACCGGCTGTCTGCTGGCTTTGCACCTGGCTTTTGCCCATCCCATCCATAAATTGGTGCTGCTGGCGCCATTTTTCGCCATTCGCCACCGCTGGTACTATCTTTTTCGCCCTGAGCAGTACCTGAACAGCCTGGGTTGGCTATTGAAGGAGGTGCCCCGCCTCAGCTTGCCGATTCGGGATGGGGACGCTCGAGCCTTGGCAGAAAGAACGGCCTATTTCCGCAGCTTTAATCTGTCGGCGGTGCGCAGCGCTCTGGAGCTGATCGAGCGGGTCAAGGGAGAGGTGGCCGGCATCCGGGTTCCCACTCTGATCCTGCAATCTCGCCAAGATACAGTAGTGGATCCTGAACAGGCAGCGTGGCTTTATCAAGAGCTGGGATCCGAGGAGAAGATCTTGTCTTGGCTGGAGCACTCCGACCACATCCTCACTTTGGACGGGGAGCGGGAAACGGTGTTTGACCAGGTTTGCGCCTTTCTCAACCAGGATCCTTCTGCGCCCGGATCAGCGTAACCCGCTGCCAAGCACCGCGGGCATCGTAGTCCCGGATCAAACGCAAGAGACAATGGCAGTCTTCCGACTGCGGAAACCAGCTCAGGCTCACCGAAAAGCTGCGATCCCGGTGGGCGGTAGGGATGGGCAAGGGATCCGGCCCGCCAATCCACAGCCCCCCAGGCAAGGGATCCCAGTTGCTCAACCACTCTGCCCCCGAGCAGTCCACCTCGGTTTCGGCAAACCGGCCCTCGGCAACCGCAAAGCTCTGGGCGATCCCCCGCCATCTCCCCTGGAGGCAGGCTCTCAGCTGCTCTCTGCTCAGGGGTGCACAGTCTGCAACGGGATCCAAAGCTTGGCCGCGCCGCTCCAGGATCGCGGTTACCTCTACCAGACGACCTTGGGCATCCCACTGTTGCACCAGCCGCGCCTTGCGATCCCCCCAGAGAAAGCCCTGCTCGACGGCAAAATCACTAAACGGCGCCAGCTGCAGCCGCCCATTGGAAAAAGATCCATCGGGGAAAAAGCGCAATCCCGGCGAGAAATCCTGGTAGACCCAGCTCTGGGAGCTTTCGGGAGTGGGGGATCCCTGTAGGGGGTAGTAGGCGTTGGTTTGGCGGATCGCGCTCCCTGCCGCCGGACTTCCTGAAGAAGAGTATGGAGCCAAGGCCTCAAAGGTGATGAGGCTGCGCTTTTGGCCCCCCAGCTCCCAGCCGCCGGCGGTGGGTCGATAGTTGGAGAAGAGGCCGTGCCACACTCCCAGGTGGAGAGCCAGACATTGTTTTTGGGTTTTCATGAAGCAATGTGAAGCTAAGATTGTGAGGACGTAACGCTGGAGAGCAAGACCTATGGGGAAGAAGCTCCGAGGTGGCATTTTAGTAAACTACCCGACCCTGACTGCTTCGCAGTACAGGGCGGGCTTTCGGCCTCCGGCCCGCTGGCGCGAACGG
>NZ_JANSHW010000492.1:0-557 GCF_047461815.1 Synechococcus sp. R6-10 | reverse complement strand
TCAGTGTCTTACTGACCGCCGCCTTCAGGCGTTGCAGGAGTAGGCGTAGCGTTGCTACCCTCACCCGACTGCTGCGTCGGCTGCGCTGGCTGCTCGGTGGTCGTGGTGGAGTCACCTCCGCCGCTATCCTGCTGCCCGCACGCGCTCAGCGACAGCACGGCAACCACTGCCAACAGCGACAGACCCAGTGTCAGCAACTTCTTCATGTCAACCTCCTCTAAGTGTGTTGTGCGCTTGACGCGCTGACTGTAATTATACCCAGTATGACAGGAATTGCAAGGGGTTTAGAAGTTCGGCTGCTGCAATTGCTGTCCCTGCTGGGCTTGCCCTGGAGTTCCACCTCCCGCAGGGGGTGGGGTTGCGGGTGGCATCGTTGTTGGACTTGTTGCTTGCGGCGCAGGCGGCGCAGGCTCTGGGCGATTGAACATCCAGTAGCCTACTCCGGCTACAATCGCTAGCAGCACCACCACAATAGCAACTGCAACAGGCGTTGGAATCTCTTGTTTCATCCTACCCTCCCTGTCCGTTGTAGAAGAGGCGGTGTGACAAACACCGCC
>NZ_JANSHW010000491.1:0-2317 GCF_047461815.1 Synechococcus sp. R6-10 | reverse complement strand
ATTGGGGAAAAATGGCCTGCTTAAAGGGGGCGTCGGTGGCGTTGTAGCGGATGACGTGGGTAATCATCAGGGCATTGGCCAGGCCGTGGGGCAGATGGAAGGTGGATCCCAGCTTGTGGGCCAGGGAGTGGCACACCCCCAAAAAGGCGTTGGCAAAGGCCATGCCGGCAATGGTGGCGGCGTAGTGAACTTTTTCTCGGGCTTCTGGATCTGCAGCACCTTTTTCATAGGCCCGCGGCAGGTAGGTCATGAGCAGCTTGATGGCTTGTAATGCCAGCCCATCGGTAAAGTCGCTGGCCATCACCGACACATAGGCTTCCAGAGCATGGGTGAGGGCATCGATGCCGCCGTAAGCTGTTAGCTTCTTGGGCATCTTTAAGGTGAGATCCGGATCCACAATGGCCATGGTGGGGGTGAGGGCGTAGTCCGCCAGGGGGTATTTGATCCCCACCCGGTCATCGGTCACTACGGCAAAGGGCGTCACCTCGGATCCCGTGCCGGAAGTGGTGGGGATGCAGATGAGCTGAGCTTTTTGCCCCAGTGGCGGCAGCTCGTAAACCCGCTTGCGGATGTCCATAAAGCGCATCGCCAAGCCTTCAAACTCCACCTGGGGCTGCTCGTACATCAGCCACATCACCTTGGCCGCATCCATCGGGGATCCCCCACCGACCGCAATAATCACATCCGGTTGAAACTGGCGCAACTGCTCCAGACCGCGATTGACGTTGCTGAGGGTGGGATCCGGCTCTACATCGTGGTACACATCCCAGCTCACGCGAATCTCATCCAAAACCTGGGTGATGGGATGCAATATGCCCAACTCAAAGAGCGGCTTATCGGTCACCAAAAAGGCGCGTTTTTTGCCGGCCAATTCCCGCAGAGCAATAGGCAGACATCCGGGCTTGAAGTAAACCTTGGGCGGGATCCGAAACCAGAGCATGTTTTCCCGACGTTGGGTTACCGTTTTAATGTTGAGCAGGTGGCGCGGCCCCACATTCTCGGAGATCGAATTGCCTCCCCAAGTGCCACAGCCCAAAGTCAGAGAGGGATCTAGCTTGAAGTTGTAGAGATCCCCAATGGCCCCTTGTGAAGAGGGAGTGTTGATCAAGACTCGACCGGTTTGCAGGGCATTTTCAAAGTAGGCAATATCGTCCCGATTGGCGGGATCTGTATACAAAACAGAGGTGTGTCCCCGCCCGCCGAAATTGACCAGTTGGACAGCAACATCTACGGCGCTGTGGAAATCGTTGGCGCGGTAGAGGGCCAGAACAGGGGCCAATTTTTCGTAGGAGAAGGGCTCCTCCGGCCCCACCTTCTCCACTTCCCCAATCAGCAGTTTGGTGCCTTCGGGTACCTGGATACCGGCCAGGGCAGCGATGGTCTGCACCGACTGGCCCACAATGGCCGGATTGAGGCGACCGTCTTTGAGAAGGATGCGGCGCACGGCTTCGATTTGTTCCGGATCCAAAATGTAGGCCCCCCGATGGCCGAACTCGGCCTTGACCTGCTCGTAGATGGCATCCACCACCACCACTGCCTGTTCTGAGGCACAGATCATGCCGTTGTCGAAGGTCTTGCTCAACAAAATCGAGCTGACAGCCATGGGAATATCGGCACTGGCATCGATCACTGCCGGGGTATTGCCCGCTCCCACCCCCAAAGACGGGTGGCCCGAAGAGTAGGCCGCTTTAACCATGCCAGGCCCGCCGGTAGCCAAGATCAGCTTCACCTCAGGATGCTGCATCAAAGCCTGGGACAGCTCGATGGTGGGCTCATCGATCCAGCCAATGAGCCCCACGGGAGCACCCGCTGCCTCGGCGGCTTCCTTAACCACTTTGGCTGCGGCAATAGTACATTTTTTGGCGCGGGGATGAGGGGAAAAGATAATGCCGTTGCGGGTTTTGAGGGTGATCAGAGCCTTGAAAATTGTCGTCGAGGTAGGGTTGGTTACCGGCACAATACCTGCCAAAAGCCCTACTGGTTCAGCAATGCGCTCGTAGCCAAAACTCTCATCCCGCTCGATAACCCCGCAGGTTTTCTCGTGTTTGTATTTGTTGTAAATGTATTCCGAGGCAAAGTGATTTTTGATCACCTTGTCCTCCACAATACCCATGCCGGTTTCCTGTACCGCCAGCTTGGCCAACGGGATCCGTTCGTTGTTGGCAGCCAGAGCGGCTCTGTGAAAAATCCGGTCTACCTGTTCTTGGGTGAAAGTTGCGTATTCAGCTTGGGCAGCCTTCACCTATTGGATCAGGGTTTCCAACTCGGCTAGATTGGTTACTGGCATCGGTGGATCCCTCCAAAACTCATCAAGACT
>NZ_JANSHW010000490.1:0-5231 GCF_047461815.1 Synechococcus sp. R6-10 | reverse complement strand
ATCCGTCCCCTGGCCATCGACCTGTTATCCCTGAGCGCTGCCGCCGAGCCCCCCCCTCCCTTGCCCCCCTGGCAGAGTGCTGACCGCGTACTGCTGGATGCCCCCTGCTCCGGCCTAGGCACCTTGCACCGCCATGCTGACGCTCGCTGGCGGCAGACTCCAGAGCGGATCCCTGAATTGGCCCACCTGCAAGCTCAGCTTCTGCAGGTGGCAGCCCGTTGGCTTAAGCCGGGCGGGGTGTTGGTGTACGCCACCTGCACGCTGCACCCTGCCGAAAACGAGGAGATCATTCAAGCCTTTCTCGACAGCCACCCCAATTGGGCTGCTGAAGGGGATCCCCTGCTCATCTGGCCCCACCGGCAGGATCGGGATGGATTTTTTATCCAACGGCTGCGCCGCTCCGGTTACTAACTCCCCTCTCCCTCTGGGAGAGGGGCTGGGGGTGAGGGCAGCAACGCCGAAGACTTGGGGAGTACCTTAACCATTGCCACATGGCTTCTGAGCTGCTGACCAGTCCGAAAAACCCCTGGATCCGCAAGTTGCGGCAGTTGCACCGCAGCAAAGGCCGGCGGGAACAGGGCGCCTTTTTGGTGGAGGGATCCCACCTCATCGAAGAAGCCCTGCGAGTTGGCTGGCCCCTGCAGGCTCTCTGCTACACGCTTGAGTGGGCTGAGCGTTACCCACAATTGCTGGCCAATCTGCCCAAGAGTCTACGGCGGCAGGCCGTCAGCTCAGAAGTCATGGCAGCGCTCTGTACCACCGAGTCTCCCGAAGGAGCTGTGGCCGTGGCCGTCAGTTGGCAGATTTCCTCTCCCCCCCTGTCCAAGTTACGTTTGGGCCTTGTGGTGGAAACGCTGCAAGATCCAGGCAATTTGGGATCCCTAATCCGAGTCGTGGCCGCCGCAGGAGCCGACGGCCTTTGGCTAAGCGCAGACAGCGTCGATCCCGAAAACCCCAAAGTCTTGCGGGCCTCTGCCGGCCAGTGGTTTCGCCGTCCGCCCCAAGTCGTGCCCGACCTAGCCGCCTGGATCCAGAGCTGCCGTTGCCACGGGATCCAAGTCTTGGCTGCTACCCTCTCCCCCACAGCAAACTGCTACTGGGATCAAGATCTCACCCGCCCTACCCTTTTTCTCCTGGGCAACGAAGGGGCTGGCCTGAGGGAAGCGACTATCCAACAGGCCGATGCCCAGGTGCGGATCCCGATGGCCGAGGGTGTCGAATCTCTGAACGTCGCTATGACGGGGGGGTTGTTGCTCTACGAGGCCCTGCGCCAGCGGCGATCTCGCTCAGGAAGCGCTCCCTGAACAGCTAGCTGCTCCCTCAGAACTCTTCCTCTACAAAGACCGCATCCTCATTCTCTTCCTGCTCTCCCTCCTCCATCGCTGCCGGCCGGCTGGCGGAAACCGTCACCCCCGCAGAAAGTTTCTCCCGCACAGCCGCTTCCACCTCCGCTAGGAGCTCTGGGTTTTCCTTCAAGTAGACAACCAGATTGTCCCTTCCTTGGGCAACATTTTCCTCCTTGTAGCTGTACCAAGAGCCGCGGCGCTTGAGAATGCCCATCTCCTCGGCCAGATCGATAATGCAGCCGATGTTGGAGATCCCTTGGCCGAAAATGATGTCAAATTCTGCCCGCCGGAAAGGGGGGGCAACTTTGTTTTTCACCACCTTGACCCGCGCTCGGATCCCGTATTCTTCCGCACCTTTTTTCAGGGTTTGAACGCGGCGAATATCTAGCCGCACCGACGCATAAAACTTAAGGGCATTGCCGCCGGTGGTGGTCTCCTGGGGGCCATAGCCTATGCCGCCAATTTTGGAGCGCAATTGGTTTAAGAAAAGAACGATGGATCCGGTTTTGCTGACATTTCCGGCAATCTTGCGCAGCGCTTGGCTCATCAGGCGCGCCTGCAATCCCACATGGGCATCTCCCATATCCCCTTCGATCTCAGCCCGGGGCACCAACGCTGCTACCGAGTCCACCACCACGATATCCACAGCTGCCGAGCGCACCAACTGATCGACAATCTCCAGGGCGGCCTCCCCCGTGTCCGGCTGGGAGATCAACAGGTTTTGAATATCAACCCCCAAAGCTGCTGCGTAAGTGGGATCCAGCGCATGTTCCGCATCCACAAAAGCTGCCGTTCCCCCTTGTTTTTGCACTTCGGCGATGGCATGTAGGGCAATTGAAGTTTTCCCAGAAGATTCCGGCCCAAAGACTTCGATAATCCGCCCTTTTGGGTAACCTCCGCCCAAGGCCAAGTCGAGGGTGATGGCCCCACTGGGTATGGTCTCCACCCGCATCTGGGTGGCATCTCCCAGGCGCATGATTGCCCCTTTGCCGAAATTCCGCTCGATCTGGCTTAACACCTGCTCCAGGGCTTTGCGTTTTTCTGACTTCAATTTGTCCGAGTCATCAGCAGTGTTCACAGCAGCGGCTTTCCGGGCCATAACCCGCATCCCCCCCAGGAGTCGTGGTGGAAAATCGAGCCTGCATTCTAACATTGTCGCCTTGCTCTGAGCGGATCCCTCTCCCTCCAACTGCAGTCAGCTCGTACCTTGCCTCGGTTCCTAACTCCCCTCTCCCTCTGGGAGAGGGGATGGGGGTGAGGGCAGGTCTTCTGCATAGCCTTGCAGAGCGGGTAGAGTGGGCTAAAGGGATCTGCTCAGGAATGTCCCCACGGTCATGACTTTGGTCTTACAATCCCCCGGCCCGGTTGTGTTTAGTTGGGGGCCGCTCAGCCTGCGCTGGTATGGCTTATTGATCGGCCTGGCAATGGTGTTGGGCTTGCTCCTGGCTCGCCATCTGGCAGCTCGGCGTGGCCTTCCCCCCAGTTCCATGCCTGATCTGCTGGTGTGGTTGGTGGTTGGATCCCTGCCCCTTGCTCGCCTGTACTATGTGGCCTTTGAGTGGGAACGCTATCGAGATGGCCCTTGGTGGCAGGTCTTGGCCCTCCGGCAGGGGGGCATTGCCATTCACGGTGCCTTGATCGGCGGCAGTGCGGCGCTTTACCTGTTCGCCCGGCGGCACCGGCTGAGTTTTTGGTTGCTAGCCGATTGCCTTGTTCCCTCCCTCAGCCTTGGTCAGGGGATCGGACGTTGGGGCAACTTCTTCAACAACGAAGCCTACGGAAAGGTGTTGCCTCCGGATAGCCCTCTGTGGGTACAACTGCAGCTGCCTGATGGATCGCGCGTCCATCCCACTTTTTTGTACGAATCCCTCTGGAACTTTGGTCTCTTCGGGCTCCTGCTCTTTTTAAGCTACCGGCGCCAGCTTCCCCCCGGCACCCTCTTGGGCCTCTACCTGGTGGGGTACAGCCTGGGGCGCTTCTGGATCGAAGGCCTGCGCACCGATAGCCTCATGCTGGGATCCCTGCGGGTGGCGCAGGGGGTGAGCCTGTTGCTCATTGGAGCAGGCCTGGCCGTAATCTTGACAGCTCCCAAACGCGTTTCTGTTCACCTAAACGAGGCAACTTCCTCGCCTGGGATCCCCGCCCCAAAGGAGTTGTAAGCCATGGCCAGCGAACAGAATGAAGAGCTCTGGCAGCAAGCCTCCCCTCTGCTGCTGCCATCCGCCGCTGCTACCCAATCACTGGGGGCCCTCGTAGCTCAAGCCGCCCTTGGCTTCCTCGCCCCTTCAGGTCAACAAAAATCTCCCCCTCCCAGCCGCAGCCTCGGCTCCACTTCCGGCTTGGTCATTCTTCTCGAAGGTAATCTGGGCAGCGGCAAAACCACCTTTGTGCAGGGACTAGGGCAGGGCTTGGGGATCCCTGAACCCATCGACAGCCCCACCTTCGTGCTGGTACAGGAATACCGCACCGGGCGGATCCCTCTTTTCCATTGCGATCTCTACCGCCTAGAGACCTCTTCTGCCGCTCGCGCCGGTGGGAAAGAATCCACACTCCTAGAAGACCTAGGGCTAGAAGAACTTTGGAGCCAAGGTGGGATCACCGCTATTGAGTGGCCCCAGTACCTCCGCCATCTGCCTGCGACCTACCTCTGGCTGCGCCTACAGCCCCATCCCCAGCAGGAAGGAGCCCGCCTTCTACACGTCAAGGGAAAGGGATCCCAGACTGGCCACCTTTGGCAGCAAGTTCTTTCTCAATTCACTCAGCAAAACCTCGAAGAAGGGATCCACTTCTCCTCCTGAAAGTACTTGAAAGCAGAAGAAAAAGTTGAGATCCCAAAAGACTTATGGTCATTTCGATTCCAACTAGGACACTGCACCCGCGCCTAAAACGTTGAATGTACGGAGCCAGAAGGCTCTTCTCAGCAGTTCAGTCGCTTCACCCCAGCCTAAAACGACTATAAGCTCAAGGCAAACAGCCAGAATTCAGCCAAAAGTCATCCTCAGGCCAAATCAAACAGCAGCACCTCAGCCCCTTCTTCACTGAAAAGGTTGAGCTCGCTTTCCCTAGCAATAGCCACGCCATCTCCTTCTCGCAAAAACAAGCCATCCAGGGTCACATCGCCCCGAGCTATCTGCAGCCATCCGTAGCGCTTCTCATCCAAGTGTCGGTGAACGGTGCGTCCCGGCTCAATCAACCCCGCATAGAGATTCACATCCTGATACACAATCACGGATCCCTGGCGCCCATCTCGAGAGGCAACTAAACAAAACTCATTGGGATGCTCTGTCAAACCCGTCGCTTTTTGTTCATAGCTGGGCTCCAGGTTTTCCTGCTCCGGCAAAATCCAAATTTGCAGCAGATGAACCTCCTCATCTGCCGAGTGGTTGTACTCGCTGTGCCAGATCCCTGTGCCTGCCGTCATCCGTTGAATTTCACCAGGACGAATCACAGATCCCGTGCCCAAGCTGTCTTTATGCTCAAGGATCCCTTCCAAAACATAGGTAACGATCTCCATGTCCCGGTGCCCATGGGTCGGAAAGCCAGCACTCGGGCTGATTCGGTCATCGTTAATCACCCGCAAAGCCCGGAAGCCCATGTAGCGAGGGTCGTAGTACTCTCCAAAAGAAAATGAGTGGTAAGTATCAAGCCAACTGAGCTTGACATGACCCCTCTCTTCCCGCTTGCGCAAAGTCAGCATCACAGTTTCTCCGAAACCTGACCCTCGCAACCATCTTATTAACTCTGCAGTCAGAATGTCAATATTCAAACAGTTTTATTTCTTCTTTTCCCTGCTATTCTCGCCAAAAACTTGCCAAAAATTTTGGGTTGGATATCTTGACGGGGTGGTGGGGGTGGGGATAGGGTAGTAAAGCGCCACAAGGCCAC
>NZ_JANSHW010000489.1:0-568 GCF_047461815.1 Synechococcus sp. R6-10 | reverse complement strand
ACTCCTGCAGGGTTATCGATGGCGGCTTGCGACACGCCTGCCAGGTTGCCCCGACAGTTCGCAGGCGTGTTCGGCGGGCAGTCGGTCGTCAGGCGCGACTTATAAGCGTAGGAAGTGCCCGCGCCGCGATAGCTGGGGTCGCCCGTGCTGAACTGATCCTGCTCCCAGAAGCTGGGGCGCGGCTCCGACGGACAGAACCAGATTTTGTCGTTCTTCACATACGGCTGAATCAAGGTGCGCAACTGCGGCCACTGGGTGTTGAACGCGCGGGAGATGTTCGTCGCAGCGGGGTAGGTCTCGTCGTAGTCCTGAATATACATCATGATGCCTGTGGCAATCTGACGCACATTCGACAGACAGCTCGAGGTTCGTGCGCTCTCACGCGCACGCGCGAACACGGGAAACAGGATCGCCGCCAGAATGGCGATGATCGCAATCACGACCAGCAGCTCAATCAGCGTAAACCCTCGTTTCATAGTGGCAGAATTGTACGCCGCGCTTTGTTAGCAGTCGGTTAAGGGTGTGATGCCCTGAGGGTGTTCAACTTAGCGCGGGAACCATACCCACA
>NZ_JANSHW010000488.1:0-2227 GCF_047461815.1 Synechococcus sp. R6-10 | reverse complement strand
AAGGCAAAGTTTTGGTGGAGTCCATGTCTGACGGCTGGGTGCGGCTGATCCGAGATCTGCACCGGTTCCAGCAGCCCAAGGCTTGGCGCAAAGCCCCGCTGCTGGTCTAGGGATCCAGGCAAAAGACCTACGGCCTGCTTTGTGAAAGGCTTTCGCCAGAACTGGCCGACCAAGATACGACCTGCTGACGCGATCAGGGCAGCTTTTTTCTGGGCTGCTGCAAACTCTATCTGCCCAATGGGAAAGGGTGATACCTTGGCCCCAGAACACACCCGTTCTGGTGGAAATGGGGTGGATTTGGGCAAAGTTCACCTGGCCACTGCCCATGAGGGTATGGATATCTTCATCGCTAACGGTCAGGAGCTGCAGTCGAAGCGGCAGTACCCGGAAAGCCGAAGGGGAAGCTGGCCCAGTTGCTGCGTTGCAGGCAAAAGGGTTCGCGGCGGTATCGCCGACTGGTTCGTCATCTTTCCTGTCGGGCCCAAGCTGTTCGCCTCTGGCGGCGGGGAGCGCTTGAAAGAATCCTCGCCCTCTGGGTCAAGACTCAATTAACCAACGGCTCCAGCCCCCGCAAACACGCTGCCAATGCGGCGCATTGCCTCTTCCACGTTGGCGCGGCTGTTGAAAGCGGACAGGCGCAGATAGCCCTCTCCGGCGCTGCCGAAGCCAGAGCCAGGGGTACCCACCACATGGCAGGTGTGCAGCAGCTTGTCAAAAAACTCCCAACTGCTCAGCCCATCGGGTGTTTTCACCCAGACGTAGGGGGCATTCACGCCGCCATAGACTTGGATCCCCACTTCGGCCAACTGCTGGCGAATGATGCGGGCATTTTCCAGGTAAAACTGCACCAGACCTTGCACCTGCGCTTGCCCCGCTTCGGAATAGACCGCCTCCGCCCCCCGCTGCACAATGTAGGACACCCCGTTGAACTTGGTGGATTGACGGCGATACCACAAGCTCCACAGATCCACCCAGGATCCATCGGCAGCTTGCCCCCGCAAAGACTTGGGCACCACCGTAAAGGCACAGCGGGTGCCGGTAAACCCAGCGGTTTTGGAAAAGGAGCGGAACTCGATGGCACATTCCCGCGCCCCTGGAATCTCGTAAATGGAGTGGGGGATCCCGGGCTCGGTGATATAGGCTTCGTAGGCGGCATCGAACAGGATCAGGGAGCCGTGGGCACGGGCATAGTCCACCCAGTTTTGCAGATGCTCCCGTGTGGCCACTGCGCCTGTGGGGTTATTGGGGAAGCAGAGGTAGATCACATCCACCTTTTGGCTGGGCAGGCTGGCGGTGAAGTGATTTTCGGCAGTGATGGGCAGATAGACCAGGCCCTCGTATTCGCCGCGTTCGTTGGCCGGCCCCGTATGGCCCGCCATCACGTTGGTGTCCACATAAACCGGATAGACAGGATCCGTGATGGCGATGGTGTTGTCGTGGCCGAGGATATCCAGGATGTTGCCGCAATCGCACTTGGAGCCATCGGAGACGAAGATCTCGGAAGCGTCGATATCGCAGTTGCGGGCCTGGAAGTCGTGCCGGGCAATGGCCTGGCGCAGCCACTCGTAGCCCTGCTCTGGCCCATAGCCGCGAAAGGTGGCCCGTTCCCCCATTTCCTCCACCGCCCGGATCATGGCCGTTCGACAGGCTTCCGGCAGCGGCTCGGTGACATCGCCAATGCCCATTTTGATAATTTGAGCTTCGGGATGGGCGGTGGCAAAAGCCTGCACCCGCCGGGCGATCTCGGGAAAGAGATAGCCGGTCTTGAGCTTGAGGAAGTGGTCGTTGATCCTGGCCATGGAGGTTTGCCGAAGAGGAGGTCATCGGCTTTTCAGTGTAGCTGTTCGCGCTAGCGGGACGGAGTCCTTAGCCGGTTCCGGGCCAGAACTCTTCTACGTCGCGGTTCCCCTGCCCATAGCAACAACCCCGGCGGAGGCGGGACGGAGTAGGATGCTACCTTGGCAAAGATCCTTTGGAGAGCAGGGATGAAGCAGCAGAGGGGAATGGCTCGGCACGAGAGGTGGGCGGTGGGCCTGTTGGCGATCTGGGTTTGGCTGAGCTGGGGGATGGGGGCCTGGTCTGCTCCCCTTTGTCGGGATCCCCTCTTGCTGCGGCAGATCTTGGCAGCTCTGGGCCGTCCGGAGGTGAAGGTAGAGGAGGTGGCCCTTTTTGATTCGGATCAGTGTCTTGTCCAACTGGTGTTGGATCGCCAGGGGTTGAGCGGCTC
>NZ_JANSHW010000487.1:0-1482 GCF_047461815.1 Synechococcus sp. R6-10 | reverse complement strand
GATCAACACCTACCTGGGCAATGTCAACTGGATGGCCGCCCGCGAACAAACCCTTTCCCATCCCCGCTGGGGTACAGCGGTCGAGGATCTGAAGCCGATTATTGACCCGGGCACCAGCGACTCAGCAGGTCTGGACGCTGTGTTTGAGCTGTTGATTCAGTCGGGCTACTCCACTCAGCAGGCGATGATGGTGCTGATCCCGGAAGCCTATCGCAACCAGCCAGAACTGCAGAATCACCCGGAAGTGGTGGATTTCTACGAGTTCTTCGGCGGCCTGCAGGAGCCTTGGGATGGCCCGGCGATGGTGGTTTTCTGCGACGGCAAAACCATCGGGGCCACGTTGGATCGCAATGGCCTGCGCCCAGCCCGCTACGCTCGCAGCCGCGATGGTCTGCTGGTGGTGGCCTCGGAAGCTGGCGTGGTTCCTCTGCCGGAGACCGACATTTTGGAAAAAGGGCGGCTAGGCCCGGGGCAGATGCTGACGGTGGATCTGCAGAGCGGGCAAATCTGCAAAAACTGGGAGATCAAAACCCAGGTGGCAGCCCAGCACCCCTACGGCGAATGGCTCAAAGCCCATCGCGTTCAGCTCAGCACCCAAGGCTTTGAAAATACCCCTCACCTCTCGGAAGAACAACTGTTACAAGCCCAAACCGCCTTCGGGTACTCCTCAGAAGATGTGGAGATGATCATCGAGGAGATGGCGGCTACGGGCAAGGAGCCCACCTTCAGCATGGGGGATGATGCGCCGCTGGCTGTGCTGTCCACCCAGCCTCATCCCCTCTACGACTATTTCAAGCAGCGCTTTGCCCAGGTCACCAACCCTGCCATCGATCCCCTGCGGGAGAGCCTGGTGATGTCTTTGGATGTGTATCTGGGATCCAAGGGCAACCTGCTGGAGATCCGCCCTGAGCATGCCCGCCTGTTGCAGTTGCGCAGCCCGGTGCTCAACGAAGCGGAGCTGGCCGCTCTGCAGCATACCCCTTTTCCCTGCCACACGCTCCCGATTCTCTACCCGGTGGCTGCCGGCCCAGAAGGACTGGAGGTCCAGGTACGGGCCCTCTGCCAGCAGGCGGCTCAGGCAGTGCGGGGGGGAGCTGAGATTTTAATCCTCTCGGATCGCGGCCTTGATGCCGAGCAGGCTCTGATCCCACCTCTGTTGGCGGTGGGCGCCATCCACCATCACCTCATCCAGGAGGGGCTGCGCCTACGCGCTTCCCTGGTGGTGGAGACTGCCCAATGCTGGAGCACCCACCACTTTGCCTGCTTGATCGGCTACGGGGCCAGCGCCGTTTGTCCTTATCTGGCCTATGAAGCTGTGCGGCAGTGGTGGCACAAGCCCAAGACGCAAACCCAGATGGCTGCCGGCAAGTTGCCCCAGCTTTCCCTGGCCGAGGTGCAACTGAAGTACCGCGCCGCCATTGAGGCAGGGCTGCTCAAGATTCTTTCCAAAATGGGCATTTCTCTGCTCTCCAGCTACCACGG
>NZ_JANSHW010000486.1:0-6144 GCF_047461815.1 Synechococcus sp. R6-10 | reverse complement strand
GTCCCATCAGCCTGCTGCCGACGCAACTGGCCGCTCTCACCCCAACAGGGCAAGTCTTCTCTAACCCCACCGCTATTCCTGTCGGCTTTGGCATCCGCCGCGCAGGTGCGGCTGAGAACCTGCCGGTGGGGGTTTACGACGACTATCGGGCGGTGCTGTCCTTCCCCATTCCCGACGCGATTCCCCGCAACGCCGTCGTGCAGGAGGCGCAGTTGACGCTGGTGCAGTTGCCCTCCTTCACCTCGGCCACCATTCCTGGTTTTGGCGACCGGGGGCTGGGCTTCTTCTTCCTGGATCCGACACCGCACAACCTGCCGGCCAACAATGTGGTGTTCCAGGAAGTTACTCTGGGTGCGCCCAACAACGTGGTGTCCAGCGACTTCTTTGCGCCGGCTTCCACGCCCACCTTTGTGGCTCTGAGCATCAACGGCAACGTGTTGGGCAACGATGTATCGGCTGGGCCGCGTACGGCGGATGTGCGGCCTGGGGTGCAGCGGGCGGTGTCGGCGCCAGGCCCGCGCTTCTACCAGGTGCGGCTGCAGTGTGCCAAGGAGGTGTGGAACAACCAGGCTACTCCGGCCTTTGTTTCGGTGCTGGCCACGGCGAGCGCAAGCGTCAGTGTGGCTGCTCCCACCGCTTCGGCAAGTGGTACTCTTGGGCCGGCCATTCTGGCAGGAACGCTTCGAGTCCCGGCTGCTGGTACTGCGGCTGCCGCTGACGTAACTGCGCCAGTTGCCGCTACTGCCCTGGCCACTGCAACGCTTGACGTTGCCGGAGGCACCACGCCAGTTGCGTTTGGCCCATTTACTACAACGGTAAGCGTTTCCAACGCTCTGCCGGGTGGGGGCACTGTTTCTGCAAGTGTTCTTCTTACTTTTGGCTCCTTCACCCAGAGCGCTCAGCTTCCGTCCACTCAAGCAATTCAACAATTTAATGCCGGTTTCCTCTCAAATATTCCCGCTGGTACGTTTGCAGCACCCAAGCCTACTGGCGTTGCTTTGGCAGTAGGTGACACCTTTACCTTTACCTTCGGTCCTCTGGTCGCTCCAGCTGGCTTTGTGGCGCCGACGGCCTCTGTATCGGCAAGTGCTGCGGTGACGGCTTCGGTTTCGTTCAACGTGGCCAGCCCTGTCCGCTTTGAAGTGAGCCAGGGGGCTACGGGCACCTGCCGCGCCGAGTTCGACCGGGAGCCGGCCACGGGTACGGGTGCTGGCCCTATCACCACCGCTCGCGGGCCGCGGCTGGACATCACCTTCACCATCCCGCGCTAGTGACTGCCTAGCTGCTTGAAGCACTGCGGGCCTGAGCAATCAGGCCCGTTTTTTTCTCACAGGTAGGTATAGAATCAGGAGCTATGGAGTCTAGGGATCCAGGCCAAGTGACACTCGACACCTTTGTGGCCATCTTGGAAGCGGCCATCCGCCAGCACGAAGCCGGGGAGCTGCAGCAGGCGGAAGGGGCCTACCGTCAGGTGCTGGCTCTGCAGCCCGAACAGCCCGATGCCCTCTATTTTCTGGGCATCCTCTGCTACCAGACGGGCCGCCTAGAGGAGGCTGCAGCTCATCTAGCCAAAGCTGCGCAGCTTCGGCCGGATCAGGCCGCTTTTCAGAGCAACTTGGGCGCTGTATATCAAGCGCTGGGCAAGCGGGAAGCAGCCATCGGATGCTACAGCCAAGCGGTGGCTCTGCAGCCGGATCACCTGCAGGCCCTCTTCAACCTGGGCCTCTGCCACTTTCAACTGGGCCAGTATGACCAAGCTGAGCTGTACTACCGGCAGGCGCTGGCCCTGCAGCCCCAGGATGCCCAGATCCTGACGGAGCTGGCCCAGATCTACCGACAGAAGGGGTGGCCGGCAACGGCCATCGACCATCTAGAGCAGGCGCTGGCGCTAGAGTTTACCCCAGAGCGGGCGCAAGAACTGGCCGAGCTCTGCCGCGAGGCGGGGCAGTTGGAGCGTTCTGTTGAGCTCTATCGCCAGCTCCTGGAGCAAGACCCACAGCGGCCAGAGCTACACAACGGCCTGGGCCTGACTCTAGCAGAGCAGGGGAAGTGGGAGGAAGCGATTGCCGCCTTCCGGCGGGCGCTGGAGCTGGATCCACAGCGGGTGGAAGCGCACATCAACCTGGGCACTGCTCTATTGGAGCAGGATCAGCCGGAGGCGGCCATCGAGGCTTATCGGGCAGCCCTGGCTCTGCAGCCGGATCGCCCGCGGGTTTACTTCAACCTGGCCACAGCCTATCGCAAGCTGAAGCAGCCGCAACGGGCGTTGGACTACTACCATGTGGCCCTTGGCCTGCAGCCAGACTACGCCGAGGCCCATCGCGGCTTGGCCAACCTTCTGTCAGATCGCAAGCTGCGCAAGGTGTTCTCCAATGGACTGCTAGACAGCATGGCCCACCTCAGCCGCGCTCTGGGCGTGCGGCCCGACTTTGCCGAAGCCTACTTCGAGGCCGGCTGCCTGCTATTGGATCAACTGCGGTTTAAGGAGGCCATCCCCTTGCTGGAGGCGGCCCTGGAGCACAAGCCTGACTTTGCCCTGGCCTACAACAACCTGGGCCTGGCCTATCGGCATTTGAACGAGCCGGAAAAAGAAGAGATTCAATACCGGCAGGCGCTGGTGCACGACCCAGAACTGGGAGAAGCCTACTGCAACTTGGGGCTGTTGTTGCAAAGCCAGCACCGCAACGAAGAGGCCCTGCCGGTTTTACAGGAAGCGGCCCGCCTCAAGCCGGACTTCCTGGATGTTCACCGGGCGCTGGGATCCGTTTACAAAGAGCTGAACCGCCTAACCGAGGCACTGGAATCTTTTCAGCGCGCCCTGGAGATCAACCCCGAGGATCCTTCCACCTATGCAGGGTTGGCAGGCACCTTCCTCCAGCAATGCCGCCACGAGGAGGCCATCAAAGCCTACCGCAAGTCGGCCAAGCTGGCTCCGGGGGTGATCGCTTTCCACGGCAACATCCTCATGGGCCTGCACTACGCCCCCGATTTCGATCCCGAAGAGACCCTGCGGGAGCACAAGAAGTGGGGGGATGCCACCCAAGCCTCGGTGGCCCATCTGCGGCGGCCCTACCACCGGGATCGGGATCTGAAGCGGCCTCTGCGCATCGGCTACATCTCCGGAGACTTTAAGCTGCACTCCGTGAGCATGTTTTTTGAGCATGTCTATAACCACCACGACCACGAGCGCTTCCAGATCTACTGCTATTCCAACGGGCCGTATTCGGACATCGTGACGGAGCGGATGAAGGAAAAGGCTGACGGCTGGCGAGACATCCACAAGATCCGCTCCGATGTGGAGGTGGCCGACCTCATCCACGAGGACAAGATCGACATTCTGGTGGATCTGGCCGGCCATACGGCCTACAACCGCTTGGGCGTGCTGGCCCTCAAACCTGCCCCCATCCAGGCCACCTATCTGGGCTACCCCAACACCACCGGCCTGACCTTGGTGGACTACCGCATCACCGATGCCTATGCCGACCCGCCGGGCATGACGGAAAGGTACCACACAGAAAAGTTGATGCGCCTGCCCAAAAGCTTTCTCTGCTACAACCCTGTGGATATCTTTCCGCCGGTTTCCGAGCTACCGGCTCTGGCTGCCGGCTACGTCACCTTTGGCTGCTGCAACAACCCCACCAAAATTACCCCCAACGTGGTGGCCGTGTGGGCGGGGATCCTCAAGCGGCTGCCCAATGCCCGCATCCTGCTCAAAAACATGCGCTACACCGACCGCAGCGTCTGCGAGATCTTCTGGGGGCACTTCGAGCGGCACGGGGTGGATCGGCAGCGGGTGCACCTGGTGGGAGATCGCCGCAGCATTCCAGAGCATCTCCAGATCTACAGCGAGATTGACATTGGCCTAGATCCTTTCCCCTACAACGGCACCACCACCACCTGTGAAACCCTCTGGGGCGGCGCGCCGGTGGTGGTCTTGGCGGGCAATGCCCATGTCTGCCGGGTGGGGGTCTCCATCCTCACCAACGTGGGGCTGCCGGAGCTGGTGGCCCAAACCCCAGAAGAGTACGTGGAAATTGCCGTGAACCTGGCCAGTGATCTGGAGCGGCTGCGGCATTTGCGCCACAGCCTGCGAGGCATGATGGAGAAATCGCCCCTGAGGGATCCGCAAAGCCATGCTCGCGCCCTGGAGCGGGCCTATCGGCAGATGTGGAAAAACTTGGTGGTCAGCGGTCAGTAGGTTCCTCGGATTCCGAAGGAGCCACCTGCTCGAAAATGTCCCACAGCTTGGCGGCAACGGTTGACCAGCTCAGCTCCTTGGCCCGTTCCAGCCCCTTGGCAATGAGGGGAGAGCGTACCGGGTAGCTCTGGATGCGCTGCAGGGCTTCTGCCAGTTCCCGCACCGAGCCTTGGCAGAGCAGGGCTGTCGGGTTTTGCAAGGGATCCTTATCTTTTTTCTCTCCAGAGGCAGTTGCCGACTCCGAGCCGGAGGCATTTGGCTGCTCATCCCGGTAATGCACCACAGGACAGCCGCAGGCCATAGCCTCAAGGGGGCTGCTGGGCCGAAAGGTGGAGTGGAAAACCAGCGCCAGAGCCGAGGAATAGGCGCAGGCAAGCTCGGGATTGTTCAGGCTGAGGTAGCGAAGGCCTTCTCGTTGGGGCAGTTGCGCTTTGACGGGATCCACCTTCAGAGGACTGGGAAAGGCAAAGACCAGCTCGGTGCGGGAGAGCCTTTGGCCCTGCAGGATCTCCCAAGCTTGGCTGACAGCCTGGATGCCACGGTAATCAGCCAGCTGTTCGGGCAAGACGGCCAAGAAAAAAGGGCGAGTCAACTGAAACTTGCGGCGAAACTCGGCCATGGCATCGGGAGCAGCCGGCTTGGCCCAGCCTTCAATGGCCGGGTAGACTAGCGACATCTGCTCGGGAGGGATCCCGGGGTAGTGGGTTCGGAAGCCAGCAAACACTTCATCGGAGAAGAAGACGTAGTGGGCAGCAGCCAGGATGGCATTTTTCTTCTCGATGTATTCCGAGTGAAATTGGCTGCCGGCCTCTGCTTCTAGGTCGTAGATGAAGGCGATGGAAGGGGTGGAAATGGGGGTGGTGTAGCCGGTGGAGAGAAACAGCCTGGCCTTGAGCTGGTCGCAGGCGCTCTGCAGGCCGGTGCGATCCTCATCTGCCTCTGCAAAAGCAAAGCGGGGGATCTCGGAAAAAAAAGTTCCCGGTGGCAACCAAGTTTGCCCGCGGGTGAGCACCACAAACTCCGTTGCCTTCTTGGCCTTGACCCATTCTTCAATGAGGCTCAGCCACAGGTAGGACTGATCCAAAAGTGGAGAGCGAGAAAACCCTTCCGACTGCCAGATAACCCCGTCGATGACGATCATCCCCCACCTCGTCTGAGCAATTTAAGAGACATTGAGAGCGGCAAACATTTTGGCCAGGTAGAAGTCTTTGTAGCGGGTTTGGGCAATTTGGTCATGGACGCCCAGGATGAAAGCTACCAGATCGTAGGACAGGTAAATCTCATGCAAAACCACCGCCATTGCCAGCCGCTGGCGCGGGGAAAGCCGACCCAAGTGCATAAAGTTTTTGACGTAAACATAGTCGCACCACAACACTTGGGTGTAAGGGCGATAGGTTCTGGCTGAAAAGGGCTTGAGGCAGGCACCGAAGTTGCTGGTCATGCCATGCAGAAGAAAGCCCTCTTCTCTAAGGGCAATATCCACATCGCTAAAAAGAGGCTGGTTTTTGTAGAGGGGTATGTACTCGACTTCTGTTTGGATAACAGTAACACTCTGTAGAGTTTTTCTAGCGCCCCGGATAACATCCAGCTCGGCTCCCTGAACATCCATCTTGAGAAAGTCCACTTCGCCCAGCTCTGGAATATCATCCAGGCGGGTAGTCTGGACTTCCTCGACCCGAGTTACCCGACAAACTTCCGCCAAGTTCTCAAAATGCTGGGCCAGCTCCTGATCGGGCTCGTAAAGAGAGGAGGTGTAGCCGGCATTGGTGAAATAGAACTTGCGGCGGGATCCATCCCCAATGAAGTAGGGAAAGTACTGCCGCTTCACTTTGTCGGCGCGAGGAGCCTCGGCTAGGGCTCTGGCGTTGAGCTTTTCGCATTCTTCTTTTTGGGGCTCAAATCCTATCACTTGGGCATGTCCTTCCTGAACCAGCTTGTCGAAGTTA
>NZ_JANSHW010000485.1:0-1985 GCF_047461815.1 Synechococcus sp. R6-10 | reverse complement strand
TAATCCGTACTGAACATATTATACATTATTTTCAGTATAGTTGAGCTTATTATTGACTAGAGTCATGCTCTTCTAAAGGCTCTGTCCCGCTGTCGCGAACGGCCATAACTTTCACCCAACCTCTAGCGGATAGAGTAGGCTGCTGAGGCGGCAGGCAACTGCAAGGATAGGGATCCCAGCGGGGCCAAGGTGGTGCCGGGGTAGTAGAAAGCGAGGATTTGTGCCGCGTTAAACCCCTGCCGAGCCAGGGTATAGGAGCCATACTGGCTCAGGCCCACCCCATGGCCAAAGCCGCCACCGATGAAGCGATAGCCTGCCAATCGCTCCCCTTGTTTCAGAGGCTCTATCCGAAACAGGGTGCTGTACAGGCGAGGAAAAGCCAAGCGTACCTGATCCTTGCGCAAAAGAATCGAGCGGATCCCATCTGCCGTCTGCAAGTCCAATTGCATCACCTGCACCCGGCCACTGGCGGAGCGCTCCAGGATCTGCATCCCCGCGATGCTGCTCCAGGTGGGCATCGGGATCCCTAGGTAGTCTTGGCCGGCCCGCAACTGGGTGTTCAGCTCCTCCAAAGATAGGGAGAACTCCCAGCGGAATAGGCGGGATACTCCTGCTTCGTTGAAGCCCTCTCGCTGGGCCAAAAACGCCTGGAAGCTGCTCTCCTGCCGCAAATCCAGGGGCTTACCCGGTTGATGGCGCTCCTCGCCCTGCGGAGCACGATGGGCAATATCCGCTTGCGGGCGTAGGTAGGGGCGCGGATCCCCGTCCCAAACATCTTCAAAGGCCGCCGAGATGCCGCCATTGGTAGAGGAATAGACAGCATCCACCAGCTCGCCATTGTAGGTGAGCACCAGGCCACTGGTTTGGCGAATGGCCTCGTCTGCCCGTGGGTGGGTTCCGGTCAATCCCTTGTAAACCTGGCAGTGGGTATTGGCACAGAGCTGATAATCGTCAACCTGAAAGCGGTGGAGGTTCTTGAGGGCGTAGGTGCGCGCCAAAATCGCCTGGGCGGCCATCGCGGCAAAAGGGGCCCCTGGCCCCACCTCGTGGGGAACTACCCCCCGCAAATAGGTTTCCAGAGGCACGGCATTGACCACAGTGTAGCTGCCGTAGGCATTGGGCTGAAAGGTGATGGATCCGGCATAGTAGTGGTCGTTCACCCGTAGATAGCCGGCATCAGAGGTCACCCTGAGGCGGGTGCGGTGGTAGCGAAAGTGTTCATGGATCCAGCTCAGCTCCGCCCGTTCTCGCCGCTCCTGCACCTCGAGCCGCACATGGGGGATCCCTTCCTTCTGGGCATACTGCTGAATCTGGATCAGTTGTTGCGGGGTGTAGGCGCGGTTGGCCCACACCTGCCATTCTTGCGGCTGGGCGATCTCGGTGCTGATGCCCAGAGACTGCCAATGGTTGGCATTGGCCTCGGCACTCTCAAAGCTTTTGTGGCTGCTGAGGATTAGACGGTATACGGTTTCCGGGGTGGTCAGGGCGCGATTGACAATGCCGATGCTGACCCGAGGCGTTCGCTGGGTCTGGGTGCTGCCGTCTGCTTGGGCAAATTCCAGGGTGAGAAGGGATCCCGTCGGTGCCGCCAGCTCCACTTGATCCGTCTCAGAACGGCCAAAGCGTTGCACAATGCCTATATGCAGGATTGGGTTTTCGGGGGTGGCCGCCGTGGCCAAGGTCTCTTCACCAACGCCGGTCGCGTCGGCGGCATGGAGCGCCAAGGCCGTCAGCAACAGGCCCAAGCCGGAAATGAGGGTGCTCTGTTTGCGCCAGCGGGACGGAGCCCCTAAAAACCGACGGGGTTTGGCAGTGGGAGGCTGACAACTGGCCATGGCCGCTTTATCTTAAAACACACCCTGTCGATTTTACCCCCATCTTTTTTGGCCTACCTGCAGCGGTTGCGTCAGCAGTGGGGAGCATGCCTCTAACCCCCAAAACCCTGAACTTTGCTGAATTTACTGAGCTTTAGGCGGTTTGGCAAA
>NZ_JANSHW010000484.1:0-1384 GCF_047461815.1 Synechococcus sp. R6-10 | reverse complement strand
AGAGCAGAACAGGCTCAGGGCTACTGAAAGCCCGCTCCGTACCGCTTAGCGGTCGGAGCCGGGTAGTTTACGTCCTCCGCCATTGCCTCGACTCGCATTCCCTATCGGGATCCCTTTGGGGCTGTTCGGGATCGCTTCCAGGCGCTGCGGCAGGAGTGGATGTTTTTGCTCGAGCAGAAACGGTTGGGGTTGTGGGAGCACAGCCAATGGATGGAGCAAATAGAGCGGGTGCAGGGATCCCTGGCGGCCTTGGCAGCGGATCCCACCCCGGAAGCCCTGGAACAAGCCCGTCAGCAACTGGGCAACTTGAAAACCAATCTTGCCACTTGGATGCGGCTGGAATCTCTGCGCAACCCCTATCGAGTTCAAGTTTGGGGCAACCGTCTCGCGGCTTTGGAGATGATGCTGCGCTACAGAGAGCAAACCCTGATGAGGGCATGAAGCTCCCCTCTTGCGGGATGGGGATCCCATCTATCCCCAGAACTTCCCCAGAACCGAAAAAAACTGTTATGGGGTATCTTTCGGCATTTCCTCTGCGGGGTCAGGCCCTGTATCCGGCTCCTTGGGGAGAGCAGAGTCCTTAGGGCTGGGCAAGGACTCTGTCCTGCTGGCGCGAACCGCTTCCGGGGAGGTTTCTGGCTCCTCGTCATCGCTACGCGACGCTTCTGGGAACCCGTCAGCAGTGTGTGGCGCTGAAGCGGGCTGAGCAGCAACAGGTTCAGGAGCAGAAGGAGGAGGTGCAGCTGGGATCCCGGCTTCTTCTGCAGGAACAACCGCAGGTGGCTGAGCAGCTTCTTTTTCCTTTTGCTGTTCGTAGCGGCGACGTTTGTTGCCCTCATCCACCAGCACGTACACCAGGCTGAGGAGAGAGAGCCCTGCTGTTCCAACCAAAACCCAGAGTAAGTTGTTGTCTATGGTCATGGGGTGAGCCCCGTCAAACGCTGCTGGCGATGGAGGGATATTGCTCCTTAAGGCTTGATCTTACCGTTGAAGCCGCTCTGCCAAATCCTTCTGCCAAATCTTAAAGATTGGAAAGGTTGGGTTCACAGTTTTGTTGTTTTGTGTGTCATGCGCTATCTCAAGTTCTACAAGCCTTATGGCGTGCTCACCCAATTCACCGACCGAGAGGGACGGCCCACCCTCCAGTCTTTTATCCCGGTGCCCAGGGTTTATCCGGTGGGGCGACTGGATCGCGACAGCGAAGGGCTGCTCCTGCTGACCGATGATGGTCGCCTCAATGCCCGCTTGATCGACCCCAAGTTCGGCCATGAGCGCATCTACTGGGTTCAGGTGGAAGGGATCCCCACCCCCCAAGCCCTGCAACAGTTGCAACAGGGGCTGATCATCCAAGGGCGAAAAACGCGCCCGGCCCAGGTCAAAGTCT
>NZ_JANSHW010000483.1:0-1005 GCF_047461815.1 Synechococcus sp. R6-10 | reverse complement strand
GCCAAACCGCCTAAAGCTCAGTAAATTCAGCAAAGTTCAGGGTTTTGGGGGTTAGAGGCATGCTCCCACAGGCTTCTGCATCTCAGTTTAATTTTTCATTTTCCCCTCCCTGCTCCAGCCCAAAACGGCTTTGGTGGCAGAGGGGCTCTCCCCCCTTGGGCCGGATCTCCTGCCACCCCTGTAGAGAAGAGGGAGTTGGGGAAAGGGCAACGGCAGGCGCTCGCAGCAACACCTGGCGGTCTGGGCCCACGCTCACCAAGCGGGGCATCTCTCCAAGACTATCGGCTACCGCAAACAGCACCCGCTCTCGGGCCTGGGGATCCCAGCCCAGCAGCTCAGCATACCCCAGCGCCGGCGGCGGATCCCAGATTTGCACCGGTGGGATCCCTGTCGAGCCAGTGGGCAAAGGCCAGACCACCGCCCGATCCCAGCTCAAATCGGTCTGGAACCAGCCTTCGTACTCCCGCGCCAGCAAAGTGTTCCCCTGCCAGGCTAGAGGCAGGATCATGGCAAAATCCAATGCCTCAACGGGGTCGTACACCGACCCTGAGGCTTGATAGATAACCTGCAAGGCCCGAGTACGGGTGTTCTCGGCAAACAACACACTGGTCAACCGACCAGCCTCGGGTGTAGCCACCAAATCCAGCCGTGTGTACACCTGCCACTGGGGATCTGGCGCCGGCAGGGGATCGCTGCGCAACAGGCCAACCACCGTGCATTGCCGTTGCCGGGCTTGCTCCTGCAAGTCGTACACCCATTCCCAAGGGATGGGCAAAGTAGGGGGAGAGGAGACTCCAGGGGCAGCCGGCGCCATGTCCCTCGCCCAGGCAGCGCTCCCCTCCGCCCAGCCGATCCAAACAGCCACAAGGGCTCTCCCCAGTTGCCACAGCCAGTTTTGCCTGAGCCAGCCCCCCATCTGCCTCACCTTCCGTCGTGACATACTCCCGCACTCATGCTGATGCAAAGCGCTCCGCGCCGCTAGCGCGAAAAGGACATTTCCTGCGC
>NZ_JANSHW010000482.1:0-7143 GCF_047461815.1 Synechococcus sp. R6-10 | reverse complement strand
ATATTTGCCCGAAGCTGCCTGAAAAAGATGGGACTTATATCTCAGTTCTAGGGTTCATTTTAGGCCAAAATTGCTCCCCCCCGACGAGAAGTTTTCCAGATCGTCGCTTTTTCTGACCAGCGCAGCGCCAATGCAAAAGAAGTAGAATGCTGGAGCGAGCCGGCAAATGGGCTCCCACCGCCTCGAGAGTTCTCTCTTGCCAAAAATGGCAAGGGACATACTCTGCTGTGACCTGGGTTTTAACCGAAAGATAGGATGATTTGGCATAAAACAGGGGCTAAATCTCTCTGGGATCCCGCTCTTGAGACTGCCACCAACGGCTGAGGGGCCAATACAAAGCGGGTGCCCAGAGGCTACTTAAAATAGCAGACGTGAGGGCATTGCGTTGATGGTTCCACCAGATGCTCTCCAGAGAACGGGGGCCATCGCCACCAATGTTGCCGAAAAACCGAAGGGAGTTCTCCAATCCATCCAGCAAGGTTTGCGTTCCTGCTGGATCCAGGTCATCGGATCCCTGCGAGGCCACGAGCCACATCCATTGCAGTGCCATCAAGGTTTCGGCGATCACCACCATACCAAAAACGATCAAGGCCACCGAGATAAAGTCTTCTTGCATGTAGCGTTGTTTTTGCAACTTGGCGGTGAGGATCCCAACTACAGCCAGCCCCAGCGCATGGGTAGGACAAGGGCTGGTCAGCGCATCTTGCAGAAAACCCAGGGTGACCCCGGCAACAGCCCCCTGCCAAGCTTTGCGCCGCACACTCCAGCACACCACCCAGATCAAGGGCCAGTCTGGGGTTAAGCCTGCTAGCTCCAAGCCCGGCCCTCGCCACCAAGGGGCCACTGCTGCCAGCAATCCCGACAGGACAGTCACCAGCCAGTTAAGGTGAGACTTAAGCTTAGGAATCAGAGGGTTGAGCATAGCGGTAGATCAAGGCCCATTCCAAGAGACCCAGCGGCGCCGACAGTTCGACAGTGGCTTGGGGGGCAGGGCTGGCATCCAAGTTGACCGCTCGAACCGTTCCCACCACCACCCCGGCTGGGTAAAAGCTGCTCAGGCCCGAGGTCACCACCACATCCCCCACCTCTACTTTGGGAGCCTTGTCGAAAAAATCCAAAATGGCGCTCTGGGTGCCCGTACCCCTCAGGATGCCCATGTGTCGGCTGCGACTCAACATCACCCCAACACGGCTGGTGGGATCGCTGATCAGGAGCACTCGGCTGGTGTTGGGCGTGACCGACTCGACTCGCCCGATCAACCCTCCCGGCGCCATGACTACATCTCCCACCCTGACTCCATGCCGGCTGCCGCGGCTGAGGGTGAGCTGTTGCCACCAGTGATCGGCGCTGCGACCCACCACGGCTGCTGGGATCCCCGCTTGGGGCATTTGCTCGGTAAATTGCAGCAGTCGCTTCAGCTCGCGGTTTTGGTACTGCAACTCGGCTACCAGGGCTTGCAGCTCACGGTTAGCGGCCTGGCTGAGCACCACAGCGGGATCCACAGGCGGACGGGCCGGGGCGGTGATCCAACTGTACAATTCCACCAACAGGGATCCCTGGGTTTGGCGCAAGCCCAGCGCTGCCCCCATCGCCAAAGCAGACAGGAGCAACCCCAGGCTATGGCGCCTCCACCATTGGCGTAGCCGATTCAAGCAATACCTCTCCGACCCACTCGACTCACACCTTAGATCAGGGATGGGAAGAAACTCCTCTAGCCCTTGAAGCTGCCGCTCAACACTCGACCCAAGGTTTTGAAATCCTCCAAAACTCGCCCTGTACCGAGCACCACACAACTGAGGGGATCCGGGGCAATGTGAACCAAGATCCCGGTTTCATGGCTGATCAGGGCATCTAGACCCTTGAGCAAGGCTCCTCCCCCGGCCAGCATGATGCCTCGGTCGATGATGTCGGCAGCCAATTCCGGTGGAGTGCGCTCCAGGGTGCGCTTAATGGCTTCCACAATCACCGAGAGGGGCTCGGCCATGCTCTCGCGAATTTCGGTGCTCTTCACCGTGACGGTACGGGGTAAACCCGAGAGCAGGTGTAACCCGCGCACTTCCATGGTCAGTTCCTCTTGAATTGGGTAGGCGGAGCCAATCCGAATCTTGATCTCTTCAGCGGTGCGCTCCCCGATGGTGAGGTTGTGGACTTTTTTCATGTACTGGACGATGGCCTCGCTCAGCTCATCTCCCGCTACCCGCACGGACTCGCTCAGCACGATCCCCTGCAAACTGAGGACGGCTACCTCAGTGGTGCCGCCGCCAATGTCGATGATCATGTTCCCAGTGGGCTCTTGCACCGGCAGCCCGGCCCCGATTGCTGCTGCCACCGGCTCATCCACCAAATACACCTCCCGCGACCCAGCTTGGAGAGCGGCTTCCATCACCGCCCGTCGCTCCACCCCAGTCACACCGCTGGGGATCCCAATCACAATGCGGGGAGCAATCAGGTACCGGCCCTCGTGTACGCGGTGGATGAAGTGTTTTAGCATCATCTCCGCCGTGTCGAAATCGGCAATCACCCCATCTCGCAGAGGACGCACCGCTACAATGTTGCCGGGGGTACGGCCCAACATTTTTTTGGCATCTTCCCCCACAGCCAGGGGTTGCTTGGTGTTTTGGTCGATGGCGACCACAGAGGGCTCTTGCAGGACAATGCCTCGCCCGGCCACGTAGACCAGCGTGTTGGCAGTGCCCAAATCAATGCCCATATCACGGGAAAATCGGCTGAATAACCCCACGGTAAGTCGCTCCAGTCTTGATTTGGGAAGAAGCAGCAAGCTTTGGTACCTACTATAGTCTAGTTCTGCAAGAGAATCTCCCCCGAAGAGTGGGAATCTGCTCCAGAGAAACCGGCTATGGCTGTATCCCAGCCAGCTGTGGAAGATCGAATTCGCCGCTAAGGTGCAATCCTGTTGTGATTCGGGATCCCTCGTGCCTAAGGTTGCCATTGCTCCAGCCGGCTATCCGGCCATCGCCCCCTATTCTCCCGGCGTGAAGGTGGGCAAAATACCCTCTACATCTCGGGCACATTGGCCCTGGATCCGGAGGGCAAGACGGTGGATCCGACATCGCCACCCAGACTCGCGTGGTGTTGGAGCTGAGTGACATCCTCCCGACGCTCACCCTGCGGGTACAGCGCGGGGCTTCTCGGCAGTTTAGCTAAGATAGACCAACCCGGTCTTTTGGCGGTTGCGATGCAGCTCTCTGGTGTCTTGGTTAGCGTGGCTACCCTGGACTTGCCTCGTCTACAACGCTTCTATCGGGATCTCTTGGGGATCTCTCCCCAAGTCCAGCTCCCGACAGAGGGGGATCCGGTGTACGTAGAGTTTCGTCTGCCAGGGTTGCGGCTGGGCCTCTATCGCAGCCGTCATCTCGATGGTGGTGCCCAAGCCGCAGCGGTGAGCCTCTGCCTGCAGGTGCAAGATTTACAGGGATCCCTGACAACACTGGAAGGGTTGGCGGGAGCTTATCAGCTCTCCATTTCCCCCCTGCGGCAAGCCTTTCATGGACAGGAGGTGGATTTTCGGGATCCCGATGGCAACCGGATTGTGCTGCACCAGCCCTCTGCTGCTTTTGAGGAAGCGACGGCCTGGGATCCCCAGGGTTAGATTCGCCAGAGATAGATGGTGTAGGTGTTGATAACATCCGATACAGTGGTGGTGGCGGTGGGGAGCCAATCTCCCATGTCGAAGGAGTGGGTGACCAGACGAGCGCCGGGCCGAAGCTGGGAGCGCAGCTTGTCTCGGATCAGCAGGTGGGAGCTGGGCAGCAAATAACAACTCACCACCGTCGCCGGGGTTAAGTCCAGAGTGAGCAGATCCTGCTGGAGAAAGGTGACCCGATCCTGAACTTGGGCTTCTTGGGCCCGCTGTTGGGCTTCCAGGATGCGCTCCGGGTCGATATCCACCCCCACGCCCCGCGTGCCAAAGCGCTGTGACGCCCGGATGAGAATGCGGCCATCCCCACAGCCCAAGTCGTAGAGAGTATCCTCGCTCCCCACCTGGGCCAAATCCAGCATGGCATCCACAACCAAGGGCAAGGTGCGCACATAGGGGGCTAAGCGGATTCCCTCTGGACTTTGCCGGTTGGGCTGGCATTGGAAGAAGGGATCCCTGCCCACCGAGTTCTGACCCAGCTTAGGTTTGAAACCGCGGGGCACCAAGGGTTGATTCCGAGAAGAGCGGTTTTCTCTGTTCATCAAATATTCTCATCAATTTCCCATCAGTCTATCAACCTGTCGCAGTACAGAGCCCCTGCCGTTCTACTGGGTGGAAAGTCACCGCCAATTGCGTCGGCTCAAGTACAGTCTACTAAGGGGTTATGGGATACACCTGTATGGTCATTTTCAACAGGAATGAAACATCTCCGTTCCATTGCTCTCTAACTCCCCTCTCCCTCTGGAGGGGCTGGGGGAAGCGGCGCGGAGCGTCTGGGCAGCGGCGGGAGTATCTCAATCGAGTCTGGAATGACTATGAACCTGCTTGTTCTAAACCTCACTGGGGTCAAGCCTCGGAAACACGATTTTTATACCCTTTTATATCCCTTAATTTGTAACGGGCTGTATCTCAAAAAATATCTTGATTCAACAACTTAGCCAGGCGTTCCAGCCCCTTTTTGACTTGGCGGGAAACGGTAACGGCACTGATCCCTAGCCGCTCTGCCGTTTCTTTTTGCGTGAGGTCATAGAAGAAGACAAATTCCAAAATCTTGCGGGTACGTTCCTCCAGCTGAGCCAAGGCATGTTGTAGGCGAATACGATCTTCTTCAGCCAGTTGAAAACTGCGGTAGCGCTGATCCGGAACGACCTCCCCCAGAGCAACACTGTCTTCCTCAGTTTGAATCGGAGCATCCAGGCTGAGCAAAAGGCTGTTTTGTTGGGCCAGCTCCAGCTCTCGCCATTCCTGCTCCGTCAGTTGCAGGGCTTCCCTCACCTCGGCCTCAGAGGGAGAACGGCCCAACTCTTGCCGCAGACGGGCAATCACCTTCTTGGCTTGTCTTTGCAGGGTCGTCCAGCGGCGTGGGATCCGCATGGTGGGGCTTTTGTCCCGCAGGTAGTGTTGAATTTCTCCGCGAATGTAGGGCAGGGCAAAGGAGCTAAAAGCCAGGCCTCGGCTGATGTCAAAGCGTTCGATAGCTTGAATCAAACCCAAACAGCCAACTTGCACCAGGTCGTCGTACCCCTCATTGCATTGGTTGCGCCAGTGGTGGGCCTCTTTGCGCACCAAGCCCAAGTTCATTTCCACCAGCCGGTTGCGCAGGGCTGGATCGCGATTCTGGTGGTACAGCCGCAACAGTTCGGCAGTTCGGGCTTTAACATCCTCACTAGATGCCATAGATCCACATGCGGCTGGGAATCCGGTCTTGGCCAAAGGCAATGGAGGGGGGGCCGCCGGTCGCCTCAGGGAGACGGAGTTCTTGGGAGAGGTCAGGCGAGGGGCCGTTATCATAGACAACCACTTTACCGATTTGCCGAAAATAACTGTAGAACAAGCACTCAAGGAACTGGAAAACCATTCAAAGGTTGAGGATCCCACCCATAACCAACACCCATCCAGTCAAGAGACGCTTTTGCCCAGCCAGACCCTGCGCAAGCAGGTGCTACAGGGCTACAGGGATGGCGTTAGAAGCACAACCGGACACTGTTGAGATTTGCCAAGAGCTGGAACGTTCTTAGTTTGACCAGGTTTCTTGACCCAAGCAACAGCATCTCCACGGAAAATCGGCGGGTTTCATCGGCAAAAGAGCGCAATTTTCCCGTAAGACCCAACGAAATTGCCGGATTTCTGTTGTTGGCGTGCTCTCGTGGTTATTGGTGATTGGGTCAGGTTGGCGGTGAAACAGCCTGTGCATTCCAGCCTCTCCTCTCCTTCTGGGAGGTGAGAACGTCAAGAGGCTGTTCGTGACAGCGGCGGGGGGTTCTTGGGGGGATCCGTGCCGGCAAGGGCTGCCAAAAAGGATGCAAAACTCGGCTCCTCGCGAATGAGGTCGAAATAGGGCTCAGAGGAGAGCAAGGGGCGGTAGCGTTCCGGCTCCAGGCGTAGGGCTTGCTCCAAAGCTTGTAGGGCCTGAGGCACTTGGCCTTCCCAGGCGTAGCAGCAGGCTTTGGCGTAGTGAGCCTCGGCATTGCTGGGATCCATCTGCAGGGCCCGATCAAAACTCTGGATGGCCAGCTCGTAGAGGTTCAAGTCCATCAGCACCAGGCCGCGCTGCACCCAGATCTGAGGGCGTTTGGGATCCTGCGCCAGGGCACGGTCATAGCTGTTGAGGGCCTCCATCGGGTTGCCGAGGCGGTGGTGGGCAAGGGCATGGCCGGCCCAGAGAGAGGCCGATTCGGAGCCCAGTTGCAGGGCTCGTTCGTAGCTGGCCAGAGCATCGGCGTAGCGCTCTAGGTGAAACAGAGCCAGCCCCCGACTCTGCCAAACTTGAGCATCGACGGGGTTGATGGCGAGGGCTTTCTCGTAGCTGATTAGGGATCCCTGCCACCGTCCCAGAGAGGCTAAGGTTAGCCCGTGCAGGTACCACGTTTCCGGGCTGTCGGGGCTGAGGGCAAGGGCCCGTTCGTAGGCACGTAGGGCTTCTTCGTAGCGGCCCAATTGCCGCAGCGTGTTGGCCTGGTTAAAGCGGGCCTCAAAAAAATCCGGTTTCAGCCGCAGAGCCCGCTCATAGCTGGCCAGAGCTTCCTGATGGCGACCGAGATCGTCCAGCAGAGAACCACGGTTGTTCCAGGCTTCGGGGAAGTCCGGCTTCAGCTCCAGGGCGCGGTCGTAGCTGGCCAGGGCAGCTTGGGCTTGCCCCAGGTGGTCGAGGGTGGTGGCGCGGTTGTACCAGGCAATGGGATCCTGCGGCTGATCTCCCACCGCCTGCTCGAAGGGCTGTAGTTGAGCCGCCTGTTCTGCCGAAAGGGCAGATGGGTCAACCACCGGGGCCGGCGAAACGGCTGTAGATTCTGGGGAGGCAGCACGCTTCTGCCGCCGCAGCCACCAGGCCCAACCCCCGGCCAAAAGCAACAGGCTCGCCCCCAGCACCAGCACGCCCACGTCGGTCGGGGCAATCACAAACGGCATGACCCACTTCCTGATACATTTACGCTGAACACTGCTGAACATCACTGTTCAACTATGCAGCGATAGCATTCTGTTTG
>NZ_JANSHW010000481.1:0-733 GCF_047461815.1 Synechococcus sp. R6-10 | reverse complement strand
CCCAGCAAGGCGCCGCGATTGTTGCCACTGCCCCCCGCGATCAGCATTACCCAAACGATAAAGGTGGCAAACTCCGGTTGAAAGGCTTCTGGGCTGATGAAATTGACAAAATGGGCGTAGAGGGCCCCCGCCAACCCCATGAGCATGGATCCCAGCACAAACGCCTGCAGGCGAAACTGGAGCACATCTTTGCCGGCAGCCAGGGTTGCCGGTTCATCCTCGCGAATGGCCCGCAGCACCCGCCCCCAGGGGGAGCGATAGGCCCGCTCCGCAGCCCAATAGACCACCGCCAAAATGACCAGCACCAAGCCCAAGTAGAGAAGGGTATCCTGACCTGGGATCCAGCCGCGAAAGGGTCGCGGAATGCGGGTAATTCCCCGTACGCCATTGGTCAGCCAGCCCTCATTTCTCAGGATTTGGCTGATGATCTCGGCAATGCCGATGGTAGCGATGGCCAGGTAGTCGGAACGCAGCTTCAGGGTAATCAACCCGATCAAAAAGGCAATCGCCCCGGCGACAGCCACAGCTATGGCAAAACCCACCCAAAAGGGCAGATTGAAGCCGCCCAAATGCTCGGCGCTTGGGGGTGTGGTGACAATGGCGCTGGCATAGGCTCCCACGGCAAAAAAAGCCCCCACCCCGATGTTGAACATGCCGGCGTAGCCCCACTGGATATTGAGGCCCAGCACCAGCACGCCGTAGATCCCCACCAAAATCAAAAAGAAAATGCCGT
>NZ_JANSHW010000480.1:0-4516 GCF_047461815.1 Synechococcus sp. R6-10 | reverse complement strand
AACAAACAGAATGCTATCGCTGCATAGTTGAACAGTGATGTTCAGCAGTGTTCAGCGTAAATGTATCAGCACGGCATTCACACTTTGGTGTACAGTCCCCTCTGCCGAGGTCTGCTGAGCGGACGGATGACGCCGCAAACCACCTTCCCCCCAGGGGACATGCGCGCCGGGATCGATCCCAAGTTTGTTGAACCGCGCTACTCCCAGTACCTAAAAGCGGCAGAGGCATTGAGCCGGTTTGCTCAGGATCGCTATGGCAAGACCTTGGCCCAGTTGGCGGTGCGCTGGCTGCTGGATCAACCGGGGGTGAGTGTGGCGCTGTGGGGGGCACGCAAGCCCTATCATCTGGAGGCAATATCCGGCCTTTGGGGCTGGTCGTTGGATGCGGAAGCGATGCAGACCATCGAGGATATTTTGCAAAGGTATGTTCCCGAGTCCATTCCCCCCAGCTTTATGTCCCCGCCTGCCCGCGCTGCCTAGTTGTTGCCTTCTGTTCCCTTGCCGTTTGCGTTAGCGGTGGGGAGCACTTTGTTGCCGGGATCCCAGTCCTACGATTGAGTTTGGCAAAAAATGAGATTTAGAGCTCTGTCCTACCGCAGCCAGTAGGGCCAGGAGTCTGTCAACCACGGGAGAACAAAGATGGCCATCCCAGATGCATTCGCGTCAGCAGTGCGGAGCACTTTGACCCATAAAGCAGACAGGCCAAGGGATCCGGCTGACCAGAATGGGCCCACAGCGCCTTCTCAGGCGGGATCCCTGATTCTCCACGTGGGGGGCATGAGTTGTGCCGGCTGCGTTCGCACCGTTGAGCAGGCCCTGCTGAGACAGCCGGGGGTGGTTAAGGCCAGCGTTAACCTGGTTACCGAGTCGGCCCTTGTGGAGTTTGCCCCTGGGATCCGGCCCGACCCGCAGCACCTGGCCCAGATTTTGACAGAGGCAGGGTTTCCCAGCCGCTACAGTTCAGAGGGTGAGGCCCTCTCCGGCGGGAGTTCCGTTCGCGTCAGCGGTGCGGAGCACTCTCAAGATCCCTCTTCCCCTCCCGGTGGGTGGGAAGAAGCCTTGGATGTGCCTGCGGATCCCCTCTCTCGGCAGCGACAGCAGACCCGACACCACATTCGCCAAGCGCTCACCGCCGCTTTTTTGCTGCTGATTTCTGCCGCCGGACACTTGGATCTCTTCGCCCGTCTGGGCTTGCCCCTCCTTAATGATGTCTGGCTGCACTGGGGCTTGGCGACCTTGACTTTTGTCGGCCCAGCTCGCGGCATTGTCCTGGATGGTTGGAGAGGGGCGCGGCGGCTGGCCCCCAACATGAACACCTTGGTTACCTTGGGATCCGGATCGGCCTACCTGGCCAGTCTGGCGGGGTTGTTGGCCCCTCAGGTGGGCTGGGAGTGCTTTTTCGACGAGCCCGTCATGATGCTCAGCTTCATCCTGTTGGGACGGGCCTTGGAACAGCACAGCCGCCTGCGGGCGGCCAGCAGCCTGCAATCGCTGGTGAGCTTGTGTCCCAGTTTGGCTCGGCGGGTTCAGCCTGCAGAGAAGGCGGGATCTCTGGCTTCCAGCCCAGAGGGGAACCTGGATCTGGGATCCCAAACCGGAGAATGGTGTCCTATCGAACAGGTGCGAGTGGGGGATTGGCTGCAGGTGCGGGCTGGCGAACAGATCCCGGTGGATGGAGAGGTCATTGCCGGCCAGGCCACGGTCAACGAGGGGATGTTGACGGGGGAACCCTTGCCGGTGCTGAAACAAGTGGGGGATCCGGTGGTGGCGGGGACGCTGAACCAATCGGGGTTGCTGCTGTGCCGGGCGACGCGCACCGGGAAAGACACCACCTTGGCCCAGGTCATTCGCCTGGTGGAAGAGGCCCAAGCTCGCAAGGCCCCCATCCAAGGGATAGCCGACCAGGTGGCGGGCTACTTCACCTATGGGGTGGTCACGCTGGCCATTCTCACCTTTGGGTTCTGGTACTGGGTTGGGATCCCGCTTTGGGGGAGCGACGGTGCGGAGCACTTTGTCCTGGAGGGGTTCAGCCTGCACTCCCATCTGCATCTGAGCGACCATCCCCCTCACCCCACACCCCTGCTCAGCAGCCTCAAGATGGCCATTGCCGTTTTGGTGGTGGCCTGCCCCTGTGCTTTGGGGTTGGCTACGCCGATGGCCATCCTGGTGGGTACTGGCTTGGGAGCCGAGCGGGGCTTGCTCATCCGAGGGGGAGATGTTCTGGAGAAAGCCCATCGCTTGCAAACGGTGGTCTTCGACAAAACCGGCACCCTCACCCAAGGGGATCCCCACCTGACGGACTGTCTCAGCCTTGACCCCTCCCTGGATCCCAATCGCCTACTCCAACTGGCGGCCACAGTGGAAAGCGGCACTCGCCACCCTCTGGCGCAAGCCATTTTGCAAGCCGCCCGCACCCAGGGTTTGCCGTTGCTCTCCGCCGGCGAGTTTCAAACCCAACCGGGGATAGGAGTCGCCGCCCAAGTGGAAGGGCAGGCAGTGGTGTTGGGATCCCTGGATGGTCTGGCTGCTCTGGGGATCCCAATTTCCCCAGAGGCGCAGGCCCAGGCCGAGGCGCTACTGGCAGCCGGCAAAACAGTGGTGGGTGTGGCTCTAGGGGGATCCTTGGTGGGGCTGCTGGCAGCCCAGGATCCCTTGCGGCCTGATGCGCAGGCAACACTGCGACAACTGCAAAAGATGGGCTTGCAGGTGATGCTGCTTACTGGCGATCGGGCTGAGGTGGCCAAGCAGGTAGCCGAAGCTCTGCAAGTGCCCGGGATCCGCGTTATCGCCGAGGTTCACCCGGCAGACAAAGCTCAAGTCATCCGCGACCTGCAGACCCAAGGCCAGAGAGTTGCCATGGTGGGAGATGGCATTAACGACGCTCCGGCTTTGGCCCAAGCCGATGTGGGCATCGCCCTGCACTCAGCCACTGATGCGGCCTTAGAAACCGCCGATATCATCCTCATGCGCAACCGCCTCTGGGATGTGGTGGAAGCTATCCGCCTCAGCCGCGCCACCTTCCGCAAGATCCAGCAAAATCTCCTCTGGGCTGTCGGCTACAACCTGGTAGGGATCCCGGTGGCAGCAGGCGCGCTCTTGCCCGCCTTTGGCATTGGGCTGAGCCCAGCTATTGCCGGGGGCTTCATGGCCTTAAGTTCCCTCAGTGTAATCCTCAACTCACTTCTTTTAAGGCGAACTTTTGTACCCAGTGGATCCCCTCACAACTCGCGCTAAGAATCATCAAAACCTGCAAATCTTCTGTCACAGTTCATTGCTATTTCAGAAGTTTCACTGAATCCCCTACATATCTTTGCCAAATCTTAAGTGGCTGCATCTCTACGGCACTCCCGGCCAGTCTCGCTTTAACTTTATGTGGGATATTTTGATTAAGCGTGCCCACGGCTATGTTCTTCTGGTGCCTGCGCACCTGCCGGGCCAGTTTCGCAATGCCCAAGCCATTCAATCTTTTATGAAGGCCAGGACGAGCGCCCCCTACGTGATTGGGATCACCCACGTCGATCAACCCAATGCCTGGGATCCAGAAGACATTTTGTTAATTTTGGGGAATCAGGACGGTTCAGTTCCGCACACCACTTTAAATGCCCAGGAGCCGGCTTCTGTTGCCAACACGTTGCTTCTGTTGGTTGAGCAAATGATGCCCCAGGTGGTTGTTTGAACAGATTTTCAGGTATCCAGCAGGCTACAGCTTTTTTTAGCAACATCGACCCCAGCCAACACAGGCGTATCTTTTGTGGGACAGGGATCCCCCTCGTGCAGCCGGAAAACGCTGCGAAGGGTAAGGTGGGACTTCGTGGAGATTGGCCGGATAATAAAATGTCCTGAGTGCTCTTTCCCATCAGCTATTGAACCAAGGGGATCCCTGCTGTGTTGCTTCTCGATTGCTCTCCCCTGACCCTTTCCCCAGAGGAAGCGCGGGAGAAACTGCTATATCTCCTGGCCCAACTGGCTTACCGAGAAGGCTCCTTTACCCTCACTTCTGGACAGAAGAGCCCCTACTACATCAACTGCAAACCGGTCACCCTTCACCCCCAGGGGGCTTATTGGGTGGGATCCCTGCTGCACCGACTGTTGCCTCCCGAAACCGAAGCAGTGGCTGGGATGACGCTGGGAGCGGATCCCTTGGTGACGGCGGTGAGTTTGGCCTCTCTGCATGCTGAACCCGCCAACCTACCCGCCTTGATCGTGCGCAAAGAGCCCAAGGGGCACGGCACGCAAGCCTGGATCGAGGGGCCGGAGTTGCCGGCAGGCAGTCGGGTGTGGATCCTGGAAGATGTGGTGACCACCGGCAGTTCTGCTTTGAAGGCTGTCGAACGGGTGCGGGCAGCCGGCTACCGGGCGGAAGGGATCCTGGCTTTGGTGGATCGGCTGGAAGGGGCAGAAGATCGCTGCCGCGAAGCAGGGATCGCCTTTCGTCGCCTATTCACCCTTCCAGAAGTGCAGGCTTGCCATCGGGCCTTGACCTCAGGAAAATCAAAGGACTAGCCTGCCCCCTTGG
>NZ_JANSHW010000479.1:0-2712 GCF_047461815.1 Synechococcus sp. R6-10 | reverse complement strand
GGAAACAAACAGAATGCTACCGCTGCATAGTTGAACAGTGATGTTCAGCAGTGTTCAGCGTAAATGTATCAGCTTCTCCCTTCTCTCCCGTTACTTCCTCTAGGTTATGCCTAGCCTGCCTTGACGGTTGAACCCACTCCAGCCCCCAGGGATCCCAATCGCTGGGTGAGGCGGCTGCCTCTGGTGACCGGCCTTTTGGGCAGCGTCCTTTTGGTTATTAATCGACTGGCCTTTACGCCGGAATTGCTTACCAGCCAGTCCCGTTCAGATGCCTTGGGGATCCTCCTCAGCGCTGTTTTGATCTTGACCGGCCTGCTGTGGCAGCAGATCCAGCCTCTTCCGCCCCAAACGGCCCCCCTGCAAGGGATCCCCGGCTGTGATTGGCATCCCGATCTTTCCGAAAGCGAGAAACTGGAGCTGGCTTGGGCCTCCCATACCCTGCTCAGCACCACCGCCGCCCGCACCGTGGTGATCTGGGTGGGTGGGCGAACCCTCCTACAACGGGGGATCCTAGCCACCCCCGGCCAGATGCCCTCCATTCAGCCCAAGAGCGTTTTACAGCGGGTTTTGCAAACGGGGCGACCCGTCTATCTGGTGGATCTCAAGCTGTTCCCGGCCCGCGCCGAGTTCAATGATCTGTTGCCCCCCGGATCCCAAGCCGTGCTGTGCCAGCCCATCGGCCAGAAAGGGTGCTTGATTTTGGGGAGCGATACCCCACGCAGCTTCAGCCGGCAGGAGCAAGCCTGGATTGCCGCCATTGCCGACAAGCTAGCAGCCACCCTACTCCCCTCTCCCCCTGGGAGAGGGGCTGGGGGGTGAGGGCTAGGCGGCGCTCTCCAAGCTCACCTGGAACACTTCGCTGAAGGCTTTTTCCACCTTGTAGCCCGAGTCGATGGTTTCCAAGGGATCCTTGCGCAGGCGGTGGCGCAAACACAGGCTGATCACCCGACGGATATCGGCGACGGTGACCTCGCTCCGCCCTTCCAAAGCCGCCAGGGCCTTGGCAGCCCGGTTGGTGACAATGTCTCCGCGCAGCCCATCCACCTCCAAAGCCGCACATACTCCGGAGATCTTCAAGCGCAAGTCGGGATCCACTGCCACGTTGGGCAAAAGATGTTGGGCTTTTTCGATGCGCTCCCGCAGGCGCTGCTGGGAATCGGCATACTTGGCCAAAAAAGCCTGGGGATCGGCGTCGAACTGGCTGCGCTCCTCCACGATCCGCACCCGCAGGGCAGCATCTCGCACCGTTTCGATCTGGACGAACATGCCAAAGCGATCCAGCAGTTGAGGCCGCAATTCCCCCTCTTCCGGGTTGCCGGATCCCACCAGCACAAACCGAGCCGGATGACGAATGGAAATGCCCTCCCGTTCCACGGTGTTCCAGCCTGAGGCCGCCGCATCCAGCAACACATCCACCAAGTGGTCATCCAGCAAATTGACTTCATCCACGTAAAGGATGCCTCGATTGGCCTTGGCCAACAGCCCCGGCTCAAAAGCCTTCACCCCCTGAGCTAAGGCCCGCTCAATGTCGAGAGTGCCACACACTCGGTCTTCTGTTGCCCCCAAGGGCAGATCCACCATCGGCACCTGGATCCAAGTGCTTTCCAGCGTTTCCCCTGCTTGGAGCCGTTCCCACACTTGATCGCTCATCAAGTCCCGCTGCCGCGGGTGGCTGTTGAAGGGATCCCCTTTCACCACCTCGATCTGGGGCAGCAGGTCGGCCAAAGCGCGAATGGTGGTGGACTTGCCCGTGCCGCGATCCCCCATGATCAGCACCCCGCCAATGCGCGGGTCGATCACGTTGAGGAGCAAGGCCAATTTCATCTCCTCTTGGCCGACGATGGCCGTAAACGGGAAAACCGGGCGACGTTCCAAATGCATAGGGGCAATAACCAACAATTCATCCCCATTATCCCAGAGGCCACTCCCTTCTGGGTGTCAGATAGGCTGGAAAGGGACTGGAACTGGAACCTAAAGACCAGTTTTCGGTCAAATGGAAAAGCAAGCTCAGTTGTCAGCGTGGACGACGCCCTGGGCTTTCACAGAGAGGAGCAGATAGGATCGAAGCCCGCGGGGTTCATCAGAGTGTTGAACCGGCGTGGGGCCGAAAGCTCACAAAAACCCTAGGCAACCTGAGCAACAGTTGGCGGGTGGGGAGACATCAGCGGTGTCAGGCAAAGCAAGTCGGAGACGGTGGACGGCATTTCCAATCCAAAGCGTGGTCCAAAAAGGGCTGGTGGGTTTGATCTGGGTTTGCACTTGGATCCCTGTGCTCACTGTCTCTCTGGCTGTGGCTCAAACCCCCACCACCTCTGTGGTGTTGAGCGATGAGCAGGTAACAATGTACGCCCGTATCGTCTTGGAGATGGAGCCCCACCGGCAAGAGGCCCAAAAGCGCTCCCAAGCCACAAACGACCCAGCCAGCAAAGATCAAATCCGGCGAGAATTCATCCGCACCGCGACCGAGATCATCACTCGCCACGGTATGACTGTGCCTGACTACAACCGCATTACACTCTTGATCCGCTCCGAAGAGGGCAAAGCTTTGCAACAGCGCATTGAGGCCGAAATTCTCCGCCTGCAAAGCGAGGATCCCCAACCGCCAGTCCGATAAAAGTAAACTACCCGACACCCGCGCTGTGCGCAGGGTGCGGGCTTTATCCCAATCCCTAGCGGCCCCAGAGGACAGCTAAGTTTCGGAATTTCAGGCGA
>NZ_JANSHW010000478.1:0-1812 GCF_047461815.1 Synechococcus sp. R6-10 | reverse complement strand
CTGCAAGGTGCCCCAGGATCCCCCCGTAGCCACCAGCACCACCCCCAGCAGGCTCACCCCCAAGGCCAACACCAGCCGCCAACGGAAGCGCTCTCCCAGCAGCGGCACCGCCAGAAGAGCCAGCACCAGCGGCCAAGTGTAATTCAGAGCCATCGCCGCCTGAGCCGACAGACGGTCATAAGCCTGGAACAACACCCCATAGTAGCCGAAGGGGTTGAGCAGCCCCTGAAGGGCCGACAGGCGGATTTGGGATCCCCTCTGCTTGCCGAGGAACCCTGCCCGCCCTGTAACCACCAAAACGATCCCCAGGATCAAGCAAGAGCTCAATGCCGAAAAAATCAGCAAGACCGTCGGCGACAGGTACCGCAACCCAAACTTAAAAGCGCTGGCAGCCGTAGCCCAGCCCAAGATGGCCGCCGCCAAGTAAACATAGGCTCGCCAGGGATCCCTAGGCATCAAAAGCTGTCGAGATTGCTGTCCTCTGGCTTCGACTTAGCTCCGGTGGGAAGGCCCAGCCGCGGTGCCACCACCCAGGCATAGAGCAGATAGCCCAGCCCCGCCACCACTGCCCACCTGAGAACGGTGCCGAAAACCCGGAAGAACAGCCCGACCAGAAGAATACAGCCCAGAATGGCGAAGACCGTCACCAGTGGACGCCCCCAAGTCTCAACCCAAGCTCGGACGGCACTTTTCCCCTGAGACGCAACGGATGTTCCTGGATCCCCAGAGGCCGCCGCCGCTTGCTCCAGTTCACGCTCAAGCTGTTTCAGCCGTTCTTGTTCTGAGAAAGAGAGATCGGACATAGAGAGCAGTCTCCAGCGGTGTCACCTCCATCTTACGAGCTGCTCCCGAAGATGGGCAGACTAAGCCCGCGCCGAAGGGATCTCCTGAACCATAGCCCGGAACACATCCAAAGCCGGGCCAGGGCGACGGTTAGGACGCGGAGCCGAGATCTCATTGGGCACAAAAGGCTTCTCCACCACCACCTTGGGCTTGTTGGCAGGAGCAGTTGCTGTAGCCGCAGGAGCAGAGCTGGGAGAAGCTGGTGCAGAACGAAAAGGCCCGGTAACAAAATCCACCAAGCCGCCGAAGAGAATGCCGAAAAAGGAGAACAGGCCGCCGAAAAGCTTCTTGAGGATACCCATGGCTCATTGCAAAGAAATGAGGTGAGAGATTGTCGAAGTTGTGAAGTTGTACAACTTGACCTTCATTATTGTTAAGAAGCAGCATCTTGGCCATGAGTAAATATGCTCTTTTTCTCAGGGATCCCCCACCCGCCTGCCCTCGGCGTCAAATTGCTGTAGGGGCAGGATCAACTCCAGCTCCTGCAGTTCCAAAGGCTGAGGGATCCCTCTACTGCGCCCCAAAGCAAAGCCATCCGCCGCTGCTGGATTCACCTCATAGCCGATATCTGCCATTGCTTCGACGGTGAGAATGCTTAAGGGGTTGGCTACCCCCCGGTCGATGCGGCTGGTCATCAGCTCGCGGCCCAAGACGCTCTCCCGCCAATGGGAATCTCGGGATCCCTCCCCAAACTCGTTTTCTAAAGGAACAGAGGGCGCGTTTCCTCCCAGCGTGGCGAAGGCGCTGACTGCCCTGGGGCCGATAAAGCGGGGATCGTAGCCAGGGGGCGTAGGCTGATCCCGCCTCACCAAGCCCACCGTTAGCCCCTTGGGATCCCAGACGATGGGCAAGAAGCCCAAGGCATGGCCCAACTCGTGCAGGGCGGTAATGGGCAGATCCCCTCGTTCTTCCAGGGCAGATAGATTTTGACTGTTGAACAGAACTACGGAGTAAAAAGGCAGACCCTGT